>JBEEGU010000244.1:0-7437 GCA_041167025.1 Verrucomicrobiota bacterium | reverse complement strand
CGGTGGCACTATTCCCCGGGAATACATCCCGGCAGTGAAGAAGGGGATCGAGGAAGCCATACTGAATGGCGTGCTCGGCGGTTATCCGGTGGTCGATGTCGAAGTCGATATTGTTTACGGAAGCTTCCACGAGGTCGATTCGAATGAACTCGCGTTCAAGCTCGCCGCGATTTTCGCGATGAAAGACGGCTTCAAGCAGGGCAAACCGATTCTGCTCGAGCCGATCATGAAAGTGGAAAATATTACCCCGGAAGAATATCAGGGCGACATTTGCGGCGACTTAAGCCGCCGTCGCGGCAGCATTGGCAGTATCGAAACGCGCGGCAATCTGACCATTATTCACGCCGAAGTCCCGCTCGCTGAGCTGTTCGGTTATGCGACGGCGATCCGCTCACTTTCCAAGGGACGCTCCAGTTACTCGATGGAGCCGTCCCATTTTGAACCGGTCCCGCAAAATCTGGTCGCAGCCATCCTCGATCAAAAGGAGACGAAATGACAAACGGCCAGCGGATTCGTATTCGGTTGAAAGCGTTCGATCACCGGATGCTCGATCAATCGGCGGTTGAAATTGTGGAGACGGCCAAGCGTACCGGCGCTCGCGTCGCAGGGCCCATTCCATTGCCGACGCTTATTGAAAAGTTCACTGTCAATCGTTCTCCCCACGTCGATAAAAAATCGATGGATCAATTTGAAATTCGCACGCACAAACGGCTGCTCGACATCATTGAGCCAACCGCCAAAACCGTGGATGAATTGAAGAAGTTAAATTTGCCTGCGGGCGTGGATATCACGATCAAGATTTAACGCTTGAGAAACTTGCGACATCACCAACATGAGTATCGGGTTACTTGGACAGAAGATTGGCATGACCAGCGTTTACGACGCCAACGGTCGGCTTCGTCCCGTGACCGTGATCGCAGCAGGCGATAACGTCTTGATGAGGCGAGTGACGGTGGAGAACGACGGCTATTCCGCCATCAAAGTTGGTTTCGATACCCAGAAAGAGTCGCGCCTGAGCAAGCAGATGCAGGGCGAATACAAGAAGGCTGGAGTCGAGCCAAAGAAATTTGTGCGTGAGTTTCGCCTCGCCGCTGACGCCCCGGAAGGCGAAGTGAACCTGAACCTGACTCAGTTTCAACCGGGTGATTGGGTCGATGTTATCGGCCGATCGAAAGGCAAAGGATTTCAGGGCGTGATGAAGAAACATAATTTTGCCGGACAGGGCGCTGCCCACGGGTCCAAGACCCACCGCCGCAATGGCGCTATCGGAAATCGTTCCACGCCCGGGCGCATCTGGAAAAACATGGGAATGCCGGGTCACATGGGCGATGAGCGAGTGACAGTGCAGAATCTTCAAATCATGCAGGTCCGCGAAGCGGAAAAAGTCATTTTAGTGAGCGGAGCGGTGCCGGGATCGAACGGCAGCTACGTAGTCGTGCGTCCGGCGATCAAGAAACCTGAGGCGAAGAAGTGAGCGCGAAAGTTCTGACCAAGGCCGCGGCGAAAGAGGCGAAGATTACGCTGATCGAAAATGGTCGCGGAACGCAGGCGTTACATGACGTGGTGGTGGCAATGCGCGCCGCCCGCCGGTCGGGCACCGCCAACACCAAGACAAAGGCGGAAGTTGATTTGTCGGGATCGAAACCGTGGCGCCAAAAAGGAACAGGCCGTGCCCGCGCCGGTTACAAATCGTCTCCGCTATGGCGAGGCGGCGGTGTCGTCTTCGGTCCGAAGCCACGCGATTATTCCAAGAAAACTTCGAAATCGCTTCGCCGCCTGGCCTTCCAAAAGGCGCTTAGCGAACGAATCAATGCCGGCGATGTTCTCATGCTCGACGAATTCGCGGTCACCGAAATCAAGACGAAGACCTTCGTGGCTCTGGTGCGGAAACAAACGGACGCGCGTAACGTTTTGTTGATTAGCGACTCGTTCGACGAAAAAACCCACATTTCGGCTCGCAACGTGAAGCCGGTGACGCTCGCAACCTCTGCGGAAGTCAACGCGGAACAGCTGCTCGCGTTTGAAAAAATTTTAGTGACCGAGAAAGCGCTCGAGCAGTTAGCCGCCCGAATTCAATGAACGAGCCGCACGACATCATCCAGAGAGCGTCGCTCACCGAAAAAGCGACACTGTTAAGCGAAAAGCACAATAAGTATGTGTTTCGGGTCAGCCCTCGGGCAAACAAGATTCAGATCAAGCGCGCGATCGAGCAACTTTTTCAGAAGAAAGTGATCGGCGTAAACACGAGTAACTACGCCGGAAAAAAGAAGCGGGAGCGGACGCAGAATTACGGGCGGAAAGCGCACTGGAAGAAGGCCATTGTTACCTTGAAGGAAGGCGACAAGATCGAACTGGTCTAAGTTATGGCACTCAAGAATTTTCGCCCACTCACTCCGACACTTCGTTTCAAATCGCTGCCGGCGTTTGATGAAATTACGAAGTCGAAGCCGGAGAAAAGCTTGCTCGAGCCGAAGAAGAGGACCGGCGGCCGCAATGCCTTTGGCCGCATCACATCTCGCCACATCGGCGGTGGTCATAAACAGAAATACCGCAGGGTTGATTTTAAACGGCGCAAGCACGGCGTGGCCGCGGAAGTAATCGGAATCGAGTACGATCCGAATCGCTCGGCCCGCATCGCATTGATTAAGTACACGGACGGTGAGCTCAGTTATATTCTTGCTCCTAACGGGCTCGCGGCCGGCGCACGGGTTATTGCGGGTGATGACGTCGCTCCAGAGTTGGGCAATGCCTTGCCCTTACGAGCCATTCCGCTGGGCGCCAGCATTCATAATATAGAAATCATGCCAGGACGCGGCGGGCAGATCGCGCGCAGTGCCGGTCAACAGGCCACCTTGAACAACCTGGAAGGCGGTTACGCCCTGGTAAAAATGCCCTCAGGCGAGATTCGCCGAATCCACGAGAACGCTTACGCCACGATTGGGCAGGTTGGAAATGTCGATCATATGAACGTTTCCAGCGGCAAAGCCGGCCGGACCCGCTGGAAGGGAAGGCGCTCACACGTGCGTGGCATGGCAATGAACCCAATCGATCATCCCATGGGCGGTGGTCAGGGCAAATCTAAAGGCGGCGGTGGCCGGCATCATCCGGTGAGTCCGTGGGGACAACTGGCCAAAGGATTTAAAACGCGGACGAAGCACAAACCAAGTGATCGATTTATTTTAGAAAGAAGGAGATCGAAGAAGAAGTCGTAGAGCTCCTTTGGAAATTTGACATTTATGGCCAGATCGTTGAAAAAAGGACCCTTCGTCGAGTCGTATCTTCTGGAAAAGATTGACAAGATGAACAGCGCGAGCGCAAAAAAACCGATCAAAACCTGGTCGCGGCGCTCGATGGTGACGCCGGACTTTGTCGGCCACACATTTCTGATTCACAACGGAAAGACCTTCACCTCCGTGTTTATCACGGAAAACATGGTCGGGCATAAGTTGGGCGAGTTTTCGCCGACGCGTATATTTAAGAAGCACGGTTCGCACACGGCGAAGGTGACGAAATAGTTTGGAGAAAGTGGAGGATTGAGAGCTGAGAGTTGAGAGAAGGAAGGCGAAAACGGCCGGGAGAGAATCGATTCTCTCAACTCTCAGCAAACAACTCTCAACTTTCTTGATCGTGGGCTGCATCACGCCGGCTTTAGGGCTGGCGGCAGAGGGAAATAGTTCTTTGTCAGAATCCAAAATTGAAAATGCGGAACGCGGCGTGACCGACGGAGCGTTGTTGGCGCAGAACGAGACTTTGCGCCGGCAATTGTCGATCGCGCGGGAATCGCTCAAGACGCTCACGAGCAGTCTGGCGGAGTCGAATGCCGAGGCGGAATTATTTCGCCGAAAGTTTTCGGACCTGCAACTGCGGATGGAGGCGTTAGGCTTGCAGTCGGCGAACAAGGATCGAGCCAAGCTCGAGCAACGTTTGCTGGCGGCGGTGAGCGACCTGCAACTGGCGCAAAAGGAAAGGGACGAATTTCGCGACCAAATGCTGCGACTGAACGAAGCGATGGTGCGTTATTTGAAAGTGTCGCAGGGCGGGGATGCGCAGGCGCGAATGGACATCGAGACGCAATTGCGCGGTAGCAACGACCTGGTCACAAGATTTAGCGCGGCAGCTCCGGACGCCCAGCCGAGTTTGATGGATGGCAGCGTGATCAGCGTGAAAGATGAGTGGTCGTTTGTGGTCGGTAACCTTGGCGAAAAACAAGGCGTAAAGATTGGAATGCCGATGCGGGTGATGCGAGGCGAGCGAAAAATCGCCACACTGCGAGTAGTGGATGTGCGGCAGAAAATTTGCGGTGCCGTCGTTCAAGAAATGGATTTTGCGAAAGACAAAATAAATGTGGGTGACCGTCTCCAAGTGGATGCGCGCCCGAGTGTGAGTTTAAAATAAATGGAAGTAAGATCGATATACAGGTATGCACGGATTTCGCCTTTCAAGGTGCGCGAAGTCACGCGTGCGATCCAGGGGCTGCCGGTTTCGGCCGCGCTCGATGTGCTCGCTTTTACACCGAAGAAAGCTGCTGCTCTTATTGGAAAAACGCTGAAGAGCGCGGTGGCCAACGCGGAAAACAACGCGAACCTGAAAGTGGATACACTGGTCGTAAAGGAAGCAGTCGTGGGCGAAGGCCCAACGATCAAGCGAATGATGGCGCGTGCACGCGGGAGCGGCAGCCAGATTTTGAAGCGGACCGCGCACATCCGCATCATTTTGACCGACGAAATCGCGATTGAGAATCGCGAGACGAGAAAAATCAAGAAAGCTCAGGAAAAAAAGGCTGCCAAGAAACAAGCCAGCGGCGCAGGTGAAGGCCAGCAAAAATCCGAGGCCACTTCGGAGGGGAAACCAAAAGGAAAGAAAACCGGAAAGAAAACGAAGACGTAATTCTTCTTTTCTCCACGATAAATTTTATGGGACAGAAAGTTAATCCAATTGGTTTCCGACTCGGGGTCAACCGCGATTGGCGATCGCGCTGGTATGCGTCCCCCCAGGAATTGCCGGCATTTTTGCATAGCGACATCGAGATTCGCGGATACGTAAAGAAGAAGCTGCAGTTCGCGGCGGTGTCGAAAATTGTGATCGAGCGAGCCTGGAACTCCATCCGCGTCACGATCCATACCGCGCGTCCCGGCATCGTCATTGGCCGCAAAGGCGCCGAGATCGAAAAGATGACCGAGGAAATCTCGAAGATGGCGCAAGGCAAGCAAATCAAGATCGATATTCAGGAAATCAAAACACCTGAGCTTGATGCGCAATTGGTCGCGGAGAATGTCGCGTTGCAAATTGAACGTCGAATCGCTTATCGCCGCGCCATGAAAAAGGCGGTGCAGACGGCGATGGATTTTGGCGCCCAGGGAATTCGCCTGCGTAGCTCGGGTCGGCTGAACGGAGCGGAAATTTCACGTTCGGAATGGTATCGGGAAGGGAAGGTTCCATTACATACGCTCCGCACCGCGATCGATTATGGATTTGCTGAGGCAAACACGGTTTACGGCAAAATCGGAGTGAAATGCTGGATTTGTAAGAAAGAGGAAACGCCGGTCGAAAGTCCCGCGCCGCTACCGCCGCCACCACCTCCTGAGCCCTCATCCATTTAACGGAGATTCCTTATGCCATTGATGCCCAAACGCGTGAAGTATCGCAAGTCCCAGCGGGGAAGCCGCAAGGGGACTGCCTCGCGCAACCTCCGGATTGATTTTGGCGAGTTCGGTTTACAAACCTTGGAGCGTGCCTGGATTACGAATACCCAGATTGAAGCAGCCCGCGTGGCGTTGACCCGGAACATGAAGCGTAAAGGAAAGCTGTGGATCCGAATTTTCCCGGACAAATCGGTTACATCACGTCCGCCGGAAACCCGTATGGGTAAGGGCAAGGGGCAACCCGAATATTGGGTAGCCACGGTCAAACCGGGCAATATTCTATTTGAACTCGACGGCGTCACGGAATCGGTCGCGCGCGAATCTTTACGGCTTGCTGCGGATAAATTGCCTGTGCGCACGAAATTTTTAAGCCGGCACCACGTGGCTGCAGCCTAACGAACCATGAAGATCAAGGAAATCATCGAAATGACGACAGACGAGCTTCTGACCAAGAAGCGCGACCTCCGTCAGGAAAGTTTGCACCTGCGTTTACAACAACAGAGCGGACAGCTCGAACAACCGAGCCGGCTCCGGCTATTGCGCCGCGATGTGGCGCGGATTGAAACCATCCTGTCGCAACGTTCGACAGAGGGAGCAAGGAAGTAGTTATGGCCGATCAAGCTCAATCAACCGGCGGGACAGCTCCCTCACACCCGGAGTCGGCGACTGCTGCTGCGCCGATCGAGGCCGGGCGCGCGTCACGCAAGACGCGCACTGGCGAAGTCATTGCGAGCAGCATGAACAAGACGATCGTGGTGCGCACGGTCACGCGCGTTCCGCACCGGAAATTCGGCAAGATCGTCAAGCAAATGAGGAAATTTTACGCCCACGACGAGGAGAACAAGGCGAAGGCGGGCGATAAGGTCCGAATCATGGAAACTCGTCCGTTGAGCAAGCTGAAGCGGTGGCGTCTGGTCGAAGTGCTGCAGAAATAGATCTATTTTTATGGTTCAAATTCGTTCCAGACTCGATGTGGCCGATAACACCGGCGCCCGCATGGCGACGATGATCGGTGTAATCGGCAAGGGCGCGGCTCAATTCGCGGGAATCGGCGATGTTATCACCGCGAACGTGAAAGAGGCGAGCGCCACCGGCACTGTGAAAAAGGGCGAAGTCGTCCGCGCTGTTTTGGTCCGGACACGGCAGCCGATCCGCCGTGAGGATGGCTCGCTGCTGCGGTTCGACAATAATGCGATCGTGATTATCGACAAGGATTTGAACCCGCGCGGGACCCGCATCTTCGGGCCGGTTGCGCGTGAGCTGCGCGAGCGCAATTTCATGAAAATCGTTTCACTGGCGCCGGAAGTGTTATGAATCGAATCAGATTTCACGTAAAAAAGGGCGACCAGGTCGAGGTGATTTCCGGGAACTTCAAGGGCTCTTCCGGCAAAATTCTCGAAGTCCTTCCCCGCAAAGAACGCGTATTGGTCGAGGGAGTCCGTTTAATCAAGAAACATCTGCGTAAATCGCAGGATAACCCTTCCGGGAAGATCGCCGAACGCGAAGGTCCAATTCACATCTCGAATGTGAAACTGATCGAGACTGGGACAAAGGCAGACAAGAAGCCGAAAAAAGAAAAGACGGCGAAAAAGACTGAAAAGACTGAAAAGGCGGCAAAGAAAGCGGCGTAAATGGAAAACGAATTTTACCGGGATTACAAAGAACGCGTCGTGCCGGCGCTGCAGAAGCAGCACGGCTACAAGAACGTGAACCAAATTCCCAAAGTGGAGAAAGTGGTGATCAACACTTCGGTTGGGTCGCAGGCCGACTTGAAACAGGCCTTGGAAGATGCCAA
>JBEEGU010000243.1:0-8599 GCA_041167025.1 Verrucomicrobiota bacterium | reverse complement strand
GTTGCAAGTAAAGAAGCAACCTTTGCTCGAGCTTTCGGGCTGCATTCCTCCGGGGTGATATGGTCTCAGTATCTATAGAAGACTGCGTGATTTGTTCCGAAAGAAAGTCGCGCGCTCCGGGCGCTGCGAAAACAAGATAGCGTTGAACAAGCGTCCGGCTGGATTCGAGCAGAGATAGTCGCGCCACCGCTACCTCGCGCGCCAAATTCAACTCGAGCTGGCGTTCGGTGGATTCGACCGCAGTGGCTGCAGCGACATAGTCGTTGAAAAAGACAGGTTGCACGCCTGCGACACCAACCGGCGCGCGATTATTTCGGATGGCCACGCGTAAGGCGTGATTGGCTTCAGTGGACAGAGGTCTGTCGCCGGATTGGAAAACAGTATCGACGGCCGCCTTTGCCCTGATTCGTTCACTCTTCCGGGCAACCAGGGTCCGGGCGCTCTCGATGGATTGCGGCGTCGCCAGCGCTGTAATCGCTTCGAATGGAACACCCGCCATTCGAATGGAAAAGATTGGGCTGACGCCATAATCCGAAGACACGCGCTGAGCAAAACCAAACCTGTGCGCAGTGACAATTCCTAAATCTGAGCGGCATCAGACAGGTTCGAAGTCGCGCGAGGCTGAAAAACCTCCCAAATACCGCTTTGGAGGATCACGCCTCACTTCCGAAACACGGAATTTTGATGACGCCAGTTTGAGATCGCGAGAGACGGTGTCTCCGGGCAAAGGGCGCGGCGGCGCGAGCGATTAGTCGTTCACCAGCGGCAACCGAATGGTAAAGGTCGTCCCCACCCCGGGAGTACTGTCCACCTTGATCGAACCGTTGTGATCTTCGACTACTTTTTTCGTAATATAAAGACCGAGGCCCGTTCCGCTCTTGCCCTGTTTGGTCGTGAAATAGGGATCAAAAATCTTGCTCATCTGCGCGGGATCGATACCGGACCCGGAATCTTCCACTCGAATGTCGACATAAAAATCTTTTTGGGTGCAATCGACCGTAACGGATTTCTTTTTATCGCCCGAAGCCTGGACCGCATTGATAATCACGTTCTGGATGGCGCGGTTGATTTGCACCGCATCGCCCATCAGCGTGCATGCGTCCTCGCAGACATTCGCTTTCAATTCCAATCCGGTTTGCGCGGCCAAACTGCCGACACCTTTGATGACTTCGCGCACGATCGCTGACACCGAAATGGCTTTATGGGGAGAAGCTTCCACGCTGCCGTAGCTTTGCCACATCGTGAGCAGCTCGCGGCAAAGACGCACATTCTGCTCGATAATATTCAATTCCTTGATCGAAGTGGCGTTTTCAACAGCGCCTCCATTCTCCGATTTCTCCAACTTCTTGGCCAGGAGCTGAACGTAACCCCAAACAATCGTCAGCGGGTTGCCGAGGTCGTGGACGAATTCGGCTGAGGCTTGCCCGAGCGATGCCAGCCGCTCTTTTTGAGCCAGTTGTTTTAGGAGGCGTGCATTTAATTCTTTAATTTCGGCAGCCGCATTTTCGCTCGCCCGTTGCAAACGCGTGCGCTCGACATTGCGGCCAATCACTTCCCGCATTTCGCCGGCATCAAATGGCTTGCTGATATAATCGTTAGCCCCCAGTCGCAGCGCTTCTTTCGCGGTTTCGAGCGCACCGAAGCCAGTCAACATGATGACGGACAGATGAGGATCGATTTCGCGTATTCTGCGCAAACCCTCGATACCGGTCATTCCCGGCATGCGAATATCCATGACAATTGTGTCTGGCTGCCTCTCTTTTAAGAGCCGGATTCCCGCCTCCACGCAATCTGCGGTTTGCACGTTGTAATCGGGCTTGAGCAGCATGCGCAGGCTCTCGCGAGGGCCAATTTCGTCATCGATCACGAGGATTTTGGGTAGTTCGATCGCCGTGGTCATGTGGGATTCAGCGAGGGAATGAAGCTAGCTGCGTGCCGCAAACGAACGGAATGACGAGAGGCATGAGAAGGTTAAGGAGTCCAGACGGCTGTGAGTTTGAAACTATTTTTCTTGGCGCGCAACCTGCAACTTGTGAATAAGTAACCGGATTCGTGAATAACTTCGTTCCAACCGGCTGTAGAAATATAATGACTGGATTTAATGTAGCGCTTAGAATGCGCCGTGAATCTTCCGTGGTCGCCAAAGTAGTTCGGACTTTTAGCCGCGCTGCCAAGTTCGGGAACTCCTCGCTCCCAGTCGAGCAGGGTGGACATCGTCGTCGTCTCGCATCGAAAGGGAAGATGATATGTTTATGACGCGCAATCGCGTAGTTATTACCGGAATAGGCGTCATCGCGCCAAATGGAATTGGGCTGCGCGCGTTTTGGGATTCTCTCCTCGCCGCCCGGAGCGGTATTGGCCCGATCACGCTTTTTGATCCTAGCGAGCTCAAAAGCCAGATCGCGGGCGAAGTGAAAGGCTTCATTGCGCAGGATCACATCGAGCCGGAGCTGAGGCCGAAACGGATGGCGCGGCATACGCAGTTTGCCTACGCCGCCGCCATGATGGCTCTGCGAGATGCGAAGCTCGAGATCAGCAACGCGGACCTGCCCAGTTTTTCGCCCGTGGTGGTCGGTGTCAGTACCAGTGCTCTCGATGTGATTGAACGGGTTTTCACCGATTCCGATCGAAATGGATTCGAAGGAATTTCGCCGATCGCACTCGGCGCTTCAAAACCACAAGCTGCGGCGAATGTGATCGCGGACCGGATCGGAGCGGGCGCACATGCTGCGACCGTTTCTTCGGCGTGTCCATCCGGCTTGGATGCGGTCGCAATTGCCGCGGGCATGATTCGATCGGGCGAAGCGGAGTTGGCAATCGCGGGAGGCGCTGATGCGCCGATCACTAAACATGGCCTGGCCAGTTTTATTGCCACAGGATTGAGCTCCTGCCGGAATGACGAGCCGCAGCGAGCGAGTCGACCGTTTGATCGGGACCGCGATTCCGGTGTGATCTCTGAAGGCGCCGGAATGTTCGTCCTCGAAAATCTGGAGCGCGCCCAGGCGCGCAACGCCCCGATATATTTGGAAATTTCCGGCTACGCAACCCAGCGCGACCGTGATCCCCAAATCCCGGGCTCGGGGCTGGTTGATGCGATGCGCCTGGCATTGGCGAATGCCAACCGCACGATCAACGACGTCGATTACATCTCCGCTTACGGACCCGGTCACCCAATTTTGGACGCAGCTGAAGTTCGCTACATCAAGGAGGTGTTTGGCGACCGCGCGTATTCCATTCCCATCAGCTCGATTAAGGGCGTCACCGGAAATCCACTCGCCGCCGGTGGTCCGCTGCAAATCGCCGCTTGTGCCCTGAGTTTTCGCGACCAATTGATCGCGCCGACGGCAAATCTCGAAAATCCGGATCCAGTTTGCGATCTGGATTTTGTGCCTGGCCGCGCCAGAAAAGCAAAGTTGAATTGTATATTGATGAATGTTCGCGGATTAGGTGGCAGCGCGAGCTCGCTGGTAGTGAATCGTCCAAACTGGAATTCATGAATGGGACGACGACACCGATTCTAATCGCCATTGTTCTTCAACTCGGCTTGGGCCTTGTCGTTTTTCAATCGAACCCAAAACGAAAATCAAATCAGTCGTTTCTCCTTTTAGCACTCGTCGCTGACGCCTGGCTCTACAGTTTATACTACGCATTGACGGCGACCGGCGTCCACGCGGCTGAGCTTGGCATTCGCGAAGCATCCGCCGCCGCCGCTCTGGTTCTTGCCAGCTTCAATCTCCTGCGTCTCTCGATTCGTGAAGGACATAAAGGCTGGAGCGGAATACTTCGACGAGCTCGCGGTTGGCTGGTGGGAACTTTCTGTATCGTCGGTTTCTGCCAGACGAAATGGTTTTTGGAGAGAGTCCAGATGCCGAATGTCATCGGGCTCGGAGTGCCGAAGCCAATTTATGGTCACGTCGGCGTTTATGTCTACGCGACTTTTTTTATCACCGCGATCGTCGTGCTCATCATCGGGGCAGCGCGGGACTTGCGGCAAACGCGCGGCGGCGAGCATGCTGAGCTGGCGTTCATCTTGATCGGCGGAATTTTTACTCTTGCCGGCGCTACCTTGGGCGCGCTCATTTTGGGATATTTCATCGATCCGGCGCGCTTGCTCTGGTTTGCCCCGTTTCGCGTCGTTTTCTTTTGTGTGCTGGTCGCCTATGGCATCGCGACTCGCAAGATTATGGAGGTCGGCCTGTTTCTGCGGCGAGTCATGTCCTACGTCCTGCTAACAGCGTATCTATTGGTCCTTTACATCGGCGTGTGGTTGCTGACCACGACCGCGTTGCAATCCATCGCAGTAATCACTGCGCACTCCATCGCTCACGTTGCGGCTGCTGTGGTCATCGCTTTTGCCATGGCTCCAGCCCGTGGCGTTTCCCAAAGGCTGGCCGAGCGGCTTTTCATCAGCACACAACGACTCGATTTTCGGGCAACGGTGAGCAAGGCCGCGGACATTCTTTCGTCTGTGACCACGCTGACTGATCTTTTGGAAAGATTCGCGCGCACCATTGCCGAGGCTGTCCAAACCGACCGAGTCGCGATTCTGTTGCATGAAGGAAAGCGTTTTGACCAAGCCTACGCGCTTCAGCTCGGCGACGCCCGTGGTCCCACGGTCTCTCTATCGGAGCAAGATCCGCTGGTCCGATACCTTCGAGAACACAAAACTCCAATTGTTTACGATGAGCTTCATCGAGTCCGGGCCAGCACGGAACTGGACGAAGTCATTGTTCGGATGCGCACTCTGAAAGCCGCCGTTGTGATGGGTATTTTCTCCCGGGAACATCTTTCCGCCGTGATGTTCCTCGCTCCGCGCACGTCGGGGCGGATTTACGGGAGCATTGAGCAGGAAGCCCTTCAAGTCTTGTGCGGCCAACTCGCCGTAGCGATCGACAACGCCGAGCTCTTCACCGAAGTGCAGAATGCGAAAATCTACAACGAGACCCTGCTCGAGAATCTGACAACAGGCGTCATCGCCGTCGGCGCGAACGAACGCATCACTGTATTTAATAATGAGGCGGAACAAATCACCGGCTTCGATTCGCGAAAAATTCTCGATCAGACGATCGACGAGCTCCCGTCCGCGCTGCGAGAGACTTTACGCGAAACGTTGCGGACCGGCCAGGGCCAGGAGAACACCGAGTTCATCCTGCACACCGAGTCCGACGGGGTCGTGGCCCGAGCCAGCACCTCGATTTTCCATGGACAGGATGGAAGAGTACTCGGCGCGTTGATGGTTCTGACCGACATTACCGCGCTCAAGCGTCTCGAATTACAAATTCGTCGGAGCGATCGCCTGGCCAGTCTTGGGACTCTTTCAGCCGGCATGGCGCACGAGATCAAAAATCCCCTCGTCTCGATCAAGACTTTCGCGCAGTTGCTACCGGAGCGGTACCAGGATCCCGATTTCCGCCAAACCTTCTCCAATTTGATCGGCCACGAAATCGATAGGATCGATTCATTGGTCAACCAGCTCCTGCGCTTCGCCCGACCGGCCAAACCGCACCTCAAACCGATGCATCTCCACCAGGTTTTGGATAAATCACTTCTGCTCGTGGGCCATCGTCTTTACCAAAAAGACATCAAATTAACTCGTTTATGGGAGGCAAATGTTGATACAATCCGGGCCGATGCAGACCAGCTCGAACAGGTGTTCCTCAACTTCTTTCTAAATGCCATGGACGCGATGAAAAACGGGGGGGAATTAAGCATTGCTACCCAGATTCGAACCGACGCCGAATGGGTCTCGCCTTTGACTCATTCGAACGGCCAGACGCACGAAATTTTGCGAATCACCATCCGTGATAGCGGGGAAGGGATTCGGTCGGAAGACATCCCTCACGTGTTCGATCCGTTTTTCACAACCAAAGATTATGGCACCGGCCTCGGCCTTTCCGTTGTTCATGGAATCATTCAGGAGCACGGCGGTCAGATCGAAGTCGAAAGCGAACTCCAGAAAGGCACGGCATTTCACATTCTGTTTCCGCTCGTCCGGTTTGACAGCGAGGTGGCGGCCGCATGATTGTCCCGCCGGTCTGCATTTTATATTCACAAGACCCTGATCTCGTTCGGCGGCTCAAGGCATTTTTGCGCGCGATCACACAGATCAGGCACGTGCAGGACCCACATCGGCTGGACGCTGTCCTGCAGCAATCCACCCCCGCTCTTTTAATTCTCGACCTGCGAGCCAAAGAAGGACGCGATTTTTTGGAGCAAGTTCAACGGGAGTGGCCCGAAACTCTGATCATCGCGCTCGGGACCGTCCGTTCTGAGCCGCTTCGCGATGCGGAACAATCCGGGATCTATGCGGCGGAAGATCTGGAGCTAGACCGACGCCGATTCCAAGCTTTAATCGCCCGCGCGATCGATCACCTCCGCATTCTCGAGGAAAACCGCGAGCTGCGCGAAGAACGATCGACCCCGGCCGAAGCGGAACCATCCCGTCGCATTGAGGCGCCGCAGCCCGAGAGGTACGGTTCTTCTTCCATCCCGTTGCTTCGGTTCGCGCGCGTCTTCCGCCGCTTTGAAAATGTTGATGCGCTGCTGGGCAGTGTGGTCGAAGGCGTGGCTGATGCCGCCGGGGTGACACGAGTGGGCATCTTCTCGAAGATTCGCCAGGGCGATCACTACCGGCTCCGCGCCGGCCTGCGCTGTCTGCCGGAAACCGAAGAGGTGGAATTTAGCGATCGCGACCCGTTGGTGCGCTGGTTTGAATTGCACGCGCACCTGATTAATCGCGCCAATCTCACGGAAACGGCAGATCGCGCACAGCGTTCCATCCTTCGCCGCGCCCTCGATAATTTCGGCGCCGAAGTCGTAGCGCCTCTTTACGCCCGCGGGCGAATCATAGGATGGTTGTTTTTCGGACATCGCCTGACCGGCCAGCGTTTTGGCTATCAGGACTTGGAAGGCCTAACCATTCTGGCCGAACACGTTTCGGCCGTTCTCGAGAACGCATTACTTTACGAGGAGATCGCCCTACAGAAAACTTTGGCGGAAACTCTCCTCAAATCCATTCCTCCGGGCATCGTAGCCACTGACGAAAGCGGCATCATTCGATGGTTTAATCCGACCGCGGAGGAAATCCTCGGTCTGGAAAGCGAAGACGCTCTGAACAAGCCGGTGGAAGCAGCCGGCAGTACTCTCGCGGGAATGCTGCGCGACACGCTTGATGCAAAAACCAATCTCCCTCCGCGACAGTGGGTGGACAGCAATACCCAGCGCTCTCTCTCCGTCGAAACGAGGCGGCTGACCGCGAACGAAACAGCGCTCGGAGCTGTCGCTGTTATCCAGGACCTGACGGTCGAACAAAGCCTGCGCCAGAAGCAGGATCTGGTCGAACGAGCGGCTTTTTGGACCGACTTGGCGGCGAGTATGTCCCATGAGATCCGCAACCCCTTGGTCGCAATCAAGACGTTCGCTCAATTACTGCCCGAACGCTTCGACGATGCCGATTTCAGGAAGGATTTTAACCAGATTGTAGTGCGGGAAATCGATCGACTGGATAAGATCATCACCCAGATCAACAATTTCGCGCATCCGGCCGAGCTGGTCTTGAAACCCATTGATGTCCGCGACTCGGTGAACAAGGGTTTGGAAATGGCCCGCGTTCGGTTTGAAGCAAATGGCGAAGTCGCCTTCGAAACCTCACTCGAAAAGGATCTGCCCCAGGTGCTCGGCGATGAGACTGCGCTGGCCGAGGCTTTCGCGCATCTTGTCGCCAACGCCGCTGAAGCATTGGCCGGCCAGGATAAGCCGCGAATCACGCTCACGGCAAAGCCCATACGCGATGGGAAACGGGCCAGCGCCGTGGTCGTCAGTATTCGTGATAATGGCGCCGGCATCGACCCGGAATTAAAGGACAAGATTTTCTCTCCGTTTTGCACAACCAAGCCGCGCGGAATGGGCCTTGGTCTGCCGATCGTTAAGCGCACCGTTTACGATCATAATGGCCGAGTCGACATCGATTCGAGCTCGCGTGGCACTCTGGTGAGCGTGACCTTGCCGGTGAAAGCAAACGGCAATTAGGAATTTAGATTTGCCATTTCGCCTTTGCGATTTGACTCTCTCACTAGGCGAGTAGCAAATCGCTCATCGACCAGTCAGCCATCTTTTGAATTATGATCGTCACCACCGCTCAGCTCTACAAAGTGGCCTACGGAAAGTTCGCCGTCGGCGCATACAACATCAATAACATGGAACAACTCCTCGGCTTGTTTCGCGGCAACGTACAGAGCCGAGCCCCTTTCATTATCCAGATTTCTAAGGGTGCGCGCAGTTATGCCGACAAACGCATGCTCGAAGCGATGATTCGCACCGCCGAGCAAATGTTCCCGGAGACAATTTTTGCCGTCCACCTCGATCATGGTGACGAAGAAACCTGCTACGACTGCATCGAATCCGGGTTTTACAGTTCGGTCATGATCGATGCCAGTCATGAACCGTTTGAGAAAAACGTCGAAATGACCAGGCGTGTGGTCGATCGCGCACACCCCAAGGGTATCAGTGTGGAGGCCGAGCTCGGAATGCTTGGCGGCGTCGAAGAAGACATCAGTGTGGATGAGGGTCACGCCTGCCTCACCAACCCCGAGGAAGCCGT
>JBEEGU010000242.1:0-5935 GCA_041167025.1 Verrucomicrobiota bacterium | reverse complement strand
AAGTTTTGTCCGCTGCCGCGAAATCGCGCTGAGCCATGTAGCTGTAGCCAAGGTTGCAAAGGATGCCTACGTTTTTCGGATCCAGTGCGGCGGCCTTTTCCAAATTCTGAGTTGATTCTGTCCACCTGCCCTGGCGTCGTTGAATGGCGCCAATGGCCATGTAAGCCTGTGCTTCATTCGGCAGACCGAGCCTGGCGATTTCAAACTCGGCCAGCGCGTGCTCGTAATCGCGGTCGCCATAATAATACGAAAAACCGAGTGCGAGATGTCCTTCCGGCAGGTCCGGTTGCAAGCGTAAAGCCTCATCAGCGTTCAGACGCGCTTTCTGACGCCGCGCCGGCAGCGGGTCGAAGCTGTGATAGACCCAGCTCTCCACCATAGAGAGACCGGCAAAGGCCAGAGAAAAGTTTGGATCGAGCTTGATCGCTTGCTCGAACAGCGGCTCGGCTTTCAACGATGTATCGCGAAACATGTCCGTTCGATTGGCGTAATCGTGCGCCTGCACAAAAAGGAGGTAAGCATTCGGATTCTGTGTTGGCTTGCGATCAAGCCGCGCTTTTTCATTCAGCGAAAGTTTCGCCTGTAACGTGTAGACAATCTTTTGTGCAAGATCGGTTTGAATGGCGAATACGTCGGTCAAATCCCGGTCATAATCTTCCGCCCAAATGTGCTCGTCGCTGCTGGCATTGATCAGCTGCACGTTCACGCGCACCCGATTGCCCATGCGTCGAACGCTGCCTTCCAAAAGCGTGGCCACGCCAAGCGCCTTGCCAATGTCGCGGGCGTTGTGCGTCCCAGCGCCGCGATACGACATGACCGACGTCCGCGAAATCACCTTCAAATCGCCAATTTTCGAGAGGTTGGTGAGAATGTCGTCCTGGATGCCGTCAGCGAAATGCGCATTATCCGGATCGCCGCTCAGATTTTCGAAGGGCAAAACTGCGATTGATTTGTCGACATTGCCACTGGAGACGCGCGGCAAAAGAAAAAAACCTGCGGCTGCCGAAACGATTACGCCGGCTGCAACCAGAATGATCATGTTGCGGCGAAGGTGCGTTTCAGCGGCGGTTTTCGGTGTCGCTTCAATTCCGTCCGGAGTGATGTCGAACGCCCACGCGAGCATCAATGCGATGGGAAATCCGATCAGTAACAACACCACCACCATACGGAACGTCCAGTTCGGCAATTCCCAGGCCGGCAAAATTGCCGATCCGATCTGGATGATGAATCCTGCGGCAATAACGTAGGCGGCCGCGACCCGATAAACTCTTCGACGCTGCAACTCGTCGAAAAAGCCGCCGGTCACGAAAAGAGATTTGGATGGCTCGCGCACCGCGATCATGACTCAATTCGTTACTCCACAGTGATGATGACTTTGCCTCGAGCGTGGCCTTCTTCCAGATACGCAATCGCTGCCGGGACTTCACTTAATTTGTAAGTCCTATCGATCACCGGTTTTATTTTTCCGGACTGCATGAGATCACCCAGAATGGCCAGGTCCTTTTGGTTTGCGTCGGCCATCATCATGCCCATCTTCTGGCTTACGAATGGTGATACTACGAGCGCCTTAATAACCCGGCCGAAAGGCCCGACCCAGCGGCTATCGTTGGGGCCGCCGCCACCGATCATGACGTATTTTCCGTTGGGATTTAAAACGCGCCGGCATTCGGACAACGAATGGTTCGGAACGTTGTCGAGAATGACGTCGTAACGTTCAGGACCTTTGGCGAAATCCTCTTTCGTGTAATCGATCACGCGATCCGCACCGAGCGATCGAACCATGTCGACATTCCGCGTGCTGCAGACACCGGTCACATTCGCGCCTAACGACTTGGCGATTTGTACCGCGAACGTTCCCACACCGCCAGACGCGCCGTTGATCAAGACCTTCTGACCCGGCTGAATTTTTCCTTTATCACGCAACGCCTGCAAGGCGGTAATGCCCGCGATGTTGACGGACGCCGCTTGTTCGAAAGTGATGTTCCCCGGTTTCAGTGCGATTGCCCCGTCGGCACGCCGACATACATATTCGGCAAAAGCACCGCCTTTGCCGCCGAATACATCATCACCTGGTTTAAACTGCGTGACGTTCTTGCCAACCGCTTCCACGGTCCCTGCAAAATCAACTCCCAGCCGTGTATCCTTGGGTTTGCGTAGCCCGACTCCCATTCCGCGCATGATGTAGGGTATGCCTTCGATGAAATGCCAGTCGTATGGGTTGACCGACGCCGCGCGGACTCTTACCAGCGCTTGATCGTCATTTGGAATCGGCTTTGCAACGTTCTCCAGCTTAAGATTGGTTAAGCCGTAGTCGCAATAAATAATCGCTTTCATCGTGTCGCCCTGTGCCGCGGTGAGCCGCTCACAGTCGTTGGTCGACCTCCAGTAGGCGACAAAGAGCAAAATTACTCCGACGAATAACGCGAGTAAAATTGCGAGTGAACCCCACTTCAGAATGCTCTTCAAAATGCGTTTTAGTTTCATAAGACTGACGAATGTTCTTCTACGTTGGGCGTTGGACGTTGAGCGTTGGGCGTTTGCTTCCTACTGGTGCGCGCAATCCCTTAAACAAAAGCCAAAAGCTCACTGTCATTTCGAAAATGGCCATGGGCGAATCGAACCAGTACGGATTAACCGGCTTGGCGAAGCTCGGGAAAATGAGATAAACAAAGGCGCACATCACACAAAACGCAGACGAGATCACGCCGAAGAGAGCCAACCGTCTCGGGATGTAGTTTGACTTCAGCCACAACCAGGCGCAAACGGTGGCAGCCAATCCAAAAAATGGCAGGCCAATATAGTAGTCGTCGAAGGTTTGGGCGATATAGACCCTGGCCAGGACCTGCAAACGATCCGCCTCGAAGACTTGCAAGTAAGCAGCGCTCCCCAAAAGCCGCAGAGCGCCAAGCAGATTGAGCGTGGAAAGAAGCCACATCAAAGCGAAGACGAACCGGAAGAGCGCACCAACCAGGGCAAGACCCAGATTTACCGGCTTAAGAACTATATAGAGTGACGCGAGTAGAACGATGACGCTTAGGCTGTAGGCGAGAAAGCAAGTGACGACGACGCGAAATTGCGTCTCGTGCGTGATAATGTTGCGGGCAGTTTCGGCAGCATTCCCACGAACAAGGAGTGGGTTGAGCAACCCATAGTTGGCGAACACCACGATCACCACCGCAAACAGGCCAGCGAATCCCGCGACTTTTGCAGCCATGCGTTGTGAATTATCGATGTGGTTGGTGATATCTTTCATTCGTTCCTGACGCAGATCATCTATGACGACAGGCGCGTGATTCGAGCGGCGGGAAGGGCGCTGGTGTCAGGTAGGGACGGCTCTCCGAGCCGTCCGACTTTGCCGAATTGCCGGCCGAATCGATGGACGTCTCGGAGAGACGTCCCTACCTGGTTAATAGCCATTAGGTTTTGTTGTCCTCTCCCATCGTTATGATCACTTTGCCGCGCGCGTGTCCTGTTTCCAGGTAACGAAGAGCGTCGGCGGTCTCACTCAATTTGTAGGTCCGGTCGACGATCGGTTTCACTTTTCCGGACTGCATGAGATCGCGCAGGATGGTCAGGTCCGCTTTGTTCAGTTCGGCAATGTAGGCGACGAACTTCTCGTGTACGAACCGCGACCGCACATAGGCATCGAGCTCGCCCAGCAAACGGGCCACGAAATCTTCGTGCCATCCTGCTCCTCCCACCCCAGCCATGACGCATACGCCATTGGGATTCAAGATGTGGCGCCGCTCGGAGAACGAATGGTTCCCAACGAGATCGAAGATCAGATCGTAACGTTGATCAGTTTTAGTGAAATCTTCTTTCGTGTAGTCAATGACATGGTCTGCACCGATTGATCGCACAAGATCGACATTGCGCGTGCTGCATACGCCGGTGACCTCGGTTCCGAACGATTTTGCTATCTGTACCGCGAATGTGCCCACACCTCCCGACGCGCCGTTGATTAAGACCTTTTGCCCGCGTTGAATTTTTCCTTTGTCGCGAAGACCCTGCAGCGCGGTCAGTGCCGCCACGGGGACAGAACCGGCTTGTTCAAAGGTTATGTTCGGTGGTTTCGACACCACTAACCGATCCGCCCGGCCACACACGTACTCAGCCAAGGCGCCATTTCTTGCGCCGAATACTTCGTCGCCCGGTTTGAACTGCGTGACATCTTTGCCAACGGCTTCAATTGTCCCCGAGTAATCGACACCCAGCCGAGTATCTTTTGGTTTGCGCATTCCGGAGACCGGGCGCAGGAGCCACAAACCGCGGATGGTAAGGTCCAGCGGATTTAGGGATGCCGCGCGAACTCTAACCAAGACCTGATTGTCTGCCGGCGCTGGCTTTTCCACGTCCACCAGCGTGAGAACTTCGGGTCCACCATACTCGCAATGAAGGATAGCTTTCATCGGATTGGCCGGAGCACTGGTGCGGCGATCACACTCGTTAGTCGATCTCCAGTAAGCGATGAATCCCGCAAAGATCGAAAAGACGAGTGCGAGTAAAATCGTGGCTACAGTCCACTTTAGAATGACCTTTAGGTTCATTGGCCTAACGAGATGCGGTGCCCGCTCGAACGTGCAGTCGGCGCTGCGTTACCTCTGTTGTAGGGGAAGCTGTTAGCTTCCCGGGTTGGTTGGTTGGGAAGCTGGCAGCTTCCCCTACAAAACTCTCCATAGTGATGACGATTTTGCCGCGCGCGTGGCCTTCTTCGAAATACCGCATCGCCTCCGCGGTCTCGCTCAACTTGTAGATCCGGTCGATGACGGGTGCCACCTTCCCCGTTTGCATGAGGTCGCTCAACAACTTCAGATCCTCTTTGTCCCGTTTCGTACCATAGTTGACGAACTTCTGACGGACGAACCGCGACAAGAGAGCCGCTTTGAAAGTCCCAGCGATACGCCCCCACGCTTCCGGGTGAAGTCCTGCTCCTCCAATCCCGGCGAGGACGCAAATGCCATTAGGAGTCAAGACTCGGCGGCGATCTGCGAAGGAGTGGTTGTTAACGTTGTCAAAAATCACGTCGTAACGCTGGTCACCCTTGGTGAAGTCCTCTTTGGTGTAGTCAATGACGTGATCTGCGCCGATTGATCGGACGAGATCCACTTTCCCCGTACTGCATACGCCCGTTACTTCTGCGCCAAATGACTTCGCTATCTGGACAGCAAAAGTGCCCACGCCTCCCGTTGCGCCGTTGATCAGGACCTTTTGCCCCGGCTGAATGTGACCTTGGCGAAGACCCTGCAAGGCGGTGAATCCCGCCCAAGCTACAGAGCCGGCCTGTTCAAACGTCACATTAGCTGGCTTAATAACCAATCCCCGCTCGCGGGCACACGCATATTCGGCAAGAGTTGGACGGCCCACGCCAAAAACTTCGTCGCCAGCTTTGAACAGGGTCACGTTTTTGCCAACCGCTTCAACCTGGCCGGCCAAATCGTTGCCTAGCCCGGTCTTCTCTGGTTTGCGCAGCCCGAACATCAGTCGAAGTGGCCACGGCCCTCGCATCGCGCCCGGATCGATAAAATTGAGGGAAGCCGCGCGAACTTTGATCAAGACTTGATCGTCATTCGGAACAGGCTTTTCAACGTCTTCAAACTTGAGAACGTCAGGTGAACCATACTCGCAAAAACGAATGGCCTTCATAGGATTGACCAAAGCCGTCTTGCGATCGCAGTCGTTAGTCGATTTCCAATAGGCGATGAATCCCGCAAAGATCAACAATACGAGTGCGAGCAGAATCGTCGCTGCAATCCACTTTAGAATGACCTTTAGCTTCATCGGCTTAATGCAAATGCGTATGAAGCAAACGCCCAATCCCGAATGGCTTCGGGGCCGTCCGGCCGCAGGCGATCAAGGTCGAACGCCCAACGCCCAATGCAGAAGACCCGATCCGCAGTTCGGTGTTCGCTGTTCGGTATTGTGTATTAAGCATTTG
>JBEEGU010000241.1:0-4479 GCA_041167025.1 Verrucomicrobiota bacterium | reverse complement strand
TCTGATGCGATCAGATTGATTCTCGCGCAAATCAATCCCGAGGCTAAAGGACGTTGGCTTGGGGCCGGGCAATCTGAGGAACCGCCGCCGGAGGGCACGCCGAAGAAAATCCCACTTGCCGGACCAAACTCTATCCGGTCGAAATTGGTCTACAGCCCCGCGCCGCAGTATCCGAACGCGGCCAGAAGTTCATCCGGTCTGACCAAAGGGAGTGGACGTTTCCTTGTCACCTTCGGGCCCAATGGAGAAGTGAAACGTGTGGCGATTTTTCGGTCAACGCGCAACGAGGCGCTGGACCGCGCAGCCATCGACGCGCTTAGACAGTGGAAAGCCGCGCCTGGCCAAGAGTGGACGCTCAACGTGCCGATTACATTCCAGCCGTAGCCGCGAAGGAAAATTCCAACCACCGAAAGCATTCGGGGCTGTTCCCGGAAGCCGGCAAGATTACAAACTCCAAATTCCAGAGAAGCTCCAAGCAGCTAAATCCCAAAAACAGTAGCCGTTAGCGAAGCTTTGTTTGGTTATTGAAGCTTGGTTTTTCTCTGGAGCTTGGTGGTTGGAATTTGGAGCTTCAGCGAACGCTTGAACTCAATGTCGGAAATGGCGGATACCGGTAAAGATCATCGCCATGTTCCGCTCATCGGCAGCTGCGATGACTTCGCCGTCCCGGACCGAACCGCCTGGTTGAATTGCGCAAGATGCGCCCGCCTCGGCCGCGGCGATTAATCCGTCGGGAAATGGAAAAAACGCATCGCTCGCAACCGCGCTGTCCTTAAGCGAAAGACCTGCCTCCGCCGCTTTCCAAATTGCAATCCGTGAAGCGTCGACTCGCGACATTTGTCCCGCACCGATGCCCAAAGTCCGGTCAGGCCCGGCATAGACGATCGCATTTGATTTCACATGTTTTACGACACGCCAACCAAACAACATCGCGTCCAATTCAGCTGCTGATGGCTTGCGTTTCGTAACCACATTTTGCGGAATTTCGACCCCGCGATCGGCATCCTGCACGAGCAGTCCGCCGGCAGCGGAGCGAATGTCCATGGTGCCGATAGCTTGGGCGGGGGTTGTTAATGCCCGGATCAGGCGCAAATTTTTCTTTTTCTGCAAAAGCGCGCGTGCTTTCGAGTCGAAATCCGGCGCGATGATGACCTCGGAAAAAATTTCGCTAATGGCGCGCGCGAGCGCTTCGGTGACGGAACGGTTGCAAACGATGACCCCGCCGAACGGCGCTTGTTTATCGGTGGCAAAGGCTTTCTCCCACGCTTCACGAAGGTCTGGGTCCGAGGCTACACCGCAGGGATTGCTATGTTTAAGGATGCCAATCGTGGGTTCGGAGAATTCACCAATCAGATTCGTCGCCGCGCTGATGTCCAGAATGTTGTTAAAGGAGAGTTCTTTGCCGTGCAGTTTTTCAAAATGTTTGGCGAAATCTCCGAAAAGCGCGCCCGTTTGATGTGGATTTTCGCCGTAGCGCAAACGCAGGGCCAGCGGCAGGGACAACGAAAATGAAGACTCGGTCGCTTGTTCCTTATTCAGAAAGTTTCCGATCGCCCGGTCGTAGGTGGACGTTTTGATGAACGCCTTGATCGCGAGATGTTCCCGCAATTTCAACGTCGTTTCGCCTTCGTTATCGCGCAGGTTTTCCAAGACAACCTCATAATCAGCCGGGTCGACGATGACGGTAACGGACTGATAGTTTTTGGCGGCGCTGCGAATCATGGACGGACCGCCGATATCGATGTTCTCGATCGCTTCGGCCAGGGTGACGTCGGGCCGGGCGATCGTTTCTTCGAACGGGTAAAGATTGACCACCACCAAATCAATCGGTTCAAAACCGCATTCCCGCGCCTCCGCGACATGTTTGGGATTGTCGCGCTTATAAAGAAGACCGCCGTGCACGCGAGGATGCAACGTTTTGACCCGTCCCTCCAGAACCTCCGGAAACGCGGTAAAACTCGAGATGTCCCGGACCGGGATTTTTTCTTTGCGCAACAACTCCGCCGTACCCCCGGTGGAAATAATGTCGACCCCCTGGCCTTCGAGCTCGCGTGCAAACGCAGCGATTCCCTTTTTGTCCGAGACGGAAATGAGAGCGCGGCCAATCTTCATTTGGGGCGTGATTCGAGATTCGTGAAACGTTACATCGCGCTACGAATCACGTTTCACGAGTTACGAATCACCAGTGATCGATCGCCCTTAGCGATCGAGAATCACGTTCTTGGCCGCGGGGTAAAGCACGGGGCAACAGCCAATCGTTTCGCAAAAAGCCTTACTGAAGTGGCTCAAGCTTGAATACCCGACCTCGGTCGCTGCCTCGGTGACGTTGTAGCGGCCGGTGCGAAGCAGTTCGGCGGCGCGTTCCATCCGGACATTGCGCAGATATTGCGGAATCGTCAGACCTACTTCGCGCGAAAAAATCCGGCTGAGATGAAATGGACTGCAACCTACTTCCTGTCCGAGAGTTTCCAGAGTTGGTGGGGCGGCCAGATCGCGAGTGAGCAATTCTTTCGTGCGTTCGACCCGCTCTCGCGCCACCCGCTTTTGTCGCATGCAGAAAAATTCGGGATCTTTGGGTGCGAAAAGGAAATGCGCCATGAGCTCGAGCGCTTTGCTTTGATACCAGAGAACCTGTGCTGCCTTGGCTACAGGGGGTTCTGCCAGACTGGCGACAACGGCACGTTGCTGCATGGACATGGCACGCGCCGGTGCGACCGAGCATTGCTCCTCGTCGCCAAAAATGACCTCGCGTATTTGCGGCTCAAGATCGGCTTCATTTTGGACGAATTGCTTTTGGAGATGCCGGCGGGAAAACTCGAGCGTAACGA
Source organism: Verrucomicrobiota bacterium (assembly GCA_041167025.1). Taxonomy (GTDB): domain Bacteria; phylum Verrucomicrobiota; class Verrucomicrobiia; order Chthoniobacterales; family UBA10450; genus DATFCK01. The sequence continues at coordinate 1,651 of JBEEGU010000241.1, read as the reverse complement.
ATTGGTGATGTTCGCGGGCCCGGCGGGAAGCGGTCAAAGGACCGTCGCCGACAGCATAATAGCCGGAGCTTCCCGGCAAATAGGCGCTCCGTTCGGTGCCACGTCCACCGACTTCACCACGGCCTTCAAGGTTCAAACAAAACTCAAGGCTTCGGCGATGGAAACTGCGCCCCCAATCGAGCGATTGTTCACTGCGAAAATCATGCCATTGCACGCTCAGTCCAAGCCGGTCGAAATCGCCGTAAAGCTGTTTCCACCCGGGCGCGACGCTGCGCCAGGCACCGCGCTCTGCAGTTGATTCACTGGTGACGGGCATGGAAGCAAAGTTACTGGCGATGAGCGGACGAATGCAAGTCGGGTTTCTTCTCTTCCAGCGTGGCCCGATCCCACTGGCCGAGGATCGATGCCGCATCATAGGTACTCTGAGCAAATTCAAGCAGCATATCGTCAGGTGAATCGGCGATGCGGACCGCGTCATAAGGCAGAACGAATTCTTTTAGCTGCGAATTGTAGGATGCTGCGCTCGGCTTGATCTCCGCTTCGGCGAATCCCTCCGGTGGGGGATAAGCATAGGAATAGAAGATCGGTTCGGGCATGGCTTCGTTGCCGGGCCAGAAACCAAGGCTGCTCACTTCCTGCGAATACGCTTCCCGGGCTACCGCATCCGGCAAATGGGGAACACCGCCTGGATGTGGCGGGGCCGCGCGACCGGAAAATCGCGTCACCGCGTGATCGAAGCTTCCCCAGAAAAAGTGCACGGGACTGCATTTGCCGCAGAAACGCGCACGAAATTGTTTGAAAACGCGATCGACCTGGACCAGAGCGCGCCAAAAGCGGTTGGCTTGTTCGGAATTATAAGTGCGATGGGTTTCGTCCTGTTCGAAGGGAATTGCGTCAACCACTTCATTTGGAGTGGTGTTGATCGAAACCGGCAAATCGAGAGCAGCCAGTTCGCGCATAACGGCCTGGTAAAAGCTGGCGACCGATTGGGCCTGCAACTTTATCATGCGGGTGCCGCCGTCACTTTTTAGAATTCGCAATTCGTGATCGATAAAATCGAAACGAATCTCGAACGTCTTAGAACCGTGCGGAATCGGCGAGGTCGTCAGGCCGCGCGCGGTGAGGTAAAGCGTCACGTGCCACGAGTGATTCGTCCATGGCGTGAGAGCGAGCCGAATTTTGCCGACAATCTGTGTCCACATGTGGAGGGTGACACAGGTGTCTTTCCACTCCTGAAATACCAGCGGGGGCCAATCTTCCGTTACACTCGCCATAATTAGAATCCCGTTGTCACCCGTGGAATTTAGCTAAGCGCGGTTAATAAAATCGACGAACGAGCGACGCACCCGATCAAACATGCCACGCGCCTCATCCTGTGCCCGTTGGAAGGCGCCTCTGATCCGCGCTTTGGTGTTCCCAATGATTCCGCCCCGGTTTTCCTCGTCCGGGACCGGTTCGTCGGTTTCGACATCCTGCATGCTCGCGCCGGCAAACATCCCTTCGGTCCGCGTGACATTGCCGCGATTTGCGCCGATATGGATGGTGCCGACCGGACGAGCCGATCGGTTTTGCAAGGTAACGATCCAGACCGGATCGCCCCGCTCGTCGGTGCGCAAGGTGTAACTGACCGTTGCGAACCGGGCATTTGATT
>JBEEGU010000240.1:0-11689 GCA_041167025.1 Verrucomicrobiota bacterium | reverse complement strand
AATTTTAGCCTATTCGACTGCTACCTGCAGTCAACCTATTGAACCCCGCCAGTCCCTTAGGGTTGCGGGAAACGGCAGCCTCGCTCTAAAACGCCATCAAACCTCAGTTTTCTGCCGCCTGCCAAGGTGAGACCAACCGCGTACAGCAAAGAGGCAGCGGCCGAAACCGCTGCCTCTTGTAAACCAATGTTAGGTGATCTTTAGAATTTCTTCTTTAGTTCGATATACAGGAACCGGCCAATGTTGTCGTAGGCGAATGCCGGGTAATTGTTGGCATTGCCGAACTCAAACCCATTGAGTTTTGGCGGATCTTGTCCGAACACGTTATTCACACCGAAGGTGACGGTGCTGTTGTTCAGGATCGTCTTCCAGCAAGGCATGGAATAGGCCGCAGTGCTTTCGATCTGCTTGCCGTCTTTGGCGGTCATGACTTCCTTGCCACCCTTCGAATAGCCAGCCACTGGAGCTGCTTCTACTGGTGGGGTGAAGATTAGGTCATAGCCGACCTGAAGATCGATGAAGTTAGTCGGACCCGCAGCGTGCTCAAGATACCGTCCATCCGTGCCTAAGAGCAGGACGTTTTCTTTGAAGCCGCCGAGGTAGTGCCAAGTCCAGTTCATGTCGAAGTTATGCCACGCCCAATCGATGCGGGTGATGGCTTTCCACTTGAACAAGCCGTCTCCACCCGTGCCACCGATGTCACGACCCTGAACTTCGCGTCCTTTGGAGTCGGCGGTGTTTTGGAAGATGAATCGGTCCAGATACGACCACTGCGCCAACGTCGTGAACGTGCCGAAGTTCGTCTGGATTACGTATTGGCCTCCAAGGTCAACACCTTGTCCGTTCTGTCGACCGGAGTTTTGGAACGCCGTGCGGACGAAGTTTACGCCACCCGTCGCTGGGTCAAGTTGGACGTCTTCTCCCGGGAGCAGCGCTCCGCGTTTGAAACGATTGACCACTTCCTGGCTGGCAGGGGCGACAACGACGCCTCTGCGCTCGATGTCCCATAGGTCGATCGATAGGGTCAATTGGCCCCATGGCACCCACTTGGGAGTATAAACAATGCCACCCGTCCATGTGCGCGAATCTTCAGGCTGCAATAGCGGGTTGCTCGCATTCTCCGTCGCAGTTTCAGGTTCGGCAACGCCGTTAAGCGACGTTGGTGTCAAACCGAAGGTTGGCGACGCAAACAACTCGTAAAGAGACGGCTCACGGAAGCCCTCACCCCATGTGCTGCGGACGGTGAACTGGTCGTCGAACGGTTGCCAACGAACGCCCACTTTCGGCACCATAACGTTGGTGCTGTTATTAAGGAATTCTTCAAACCGGCCCGAACCGTCAACTTCAAGGCTATGCAAGCCCATGATGCCCATCTCAGGACTGAATAGCGGAACACGCGCTTCCGCATAGATCGCGTAATCTTTGCGTCCGGCATGGGTGATCGCGGTTTTCGAACTGCCGATGATATCGCCATCAAGGTTCAGCTGATCGGGTTGCTGGATGATGTTCTCACGACGGAACTGAGCACCAAAGGCGAGCCCAACCCCACCGGCGGGGAGCTTGAACAGCTCGGTCGTGTAGATGTTCAAGTCGAGTTCGGTCAACTTCGACGTATCGATATCCTTCGGATGCACCGTCGCGAAATTCACGGATGCGGTGTTGCTTGGAATCGGAACACGGAAATCGCCGAATGGGTTGAACGGAGTCGTGGTTCCGATGAACTGATTCGAGTTCGGATCGAAGATCGGATCGTTCGCATTCAAGATTCGGTTGAATCTTGACGTTGAGACCTGCCGGTCGATCGAGGTATTCTTGATCTGGCTATAACGGAAGCCAGCATCATATCCCCAGTTACCGTCAAACAGTTTGTCGCCCTTGAAACCGAGTGTGGTCAGCCAGGCATCGCTCTCGTTATCGAACAAGCGATTGCCGAACTCGGCGAGACGCGCACGGCTGCCACCAGAGATAATCTGGTTAAACGGATTGAACGGGTTGAAAGCGTTCGCCGGGACGTTCGTTTGATTCTCACCGGGTAGCGCGCCCGTTGGTTGCCCGGCAAATCGCGGGGTATTTGGAGGTGCCACGCCGTTCAGGTTCGTTCCCGGCGGAATTGCCAGTGTAACCTGTCCGGGGGTCAAGAATGAGCCAGTGGCGCCTGGCGCCAACTCGTTGTGAGTCTTGACGTTTTCGTAATAGAAATCCCCGTAAAACTGAAGCATATCGTCGCAAATCTTGTCGCTGAACGACGCATAACCGCCCCAACGTTCTTGCTCCGGATAGGAACCGGAAACAGCGTTGAAGTTAAACAGCGACGAACGTCCAGCGCTATAGACATAGGTGCTCGCCGGTGCGAAACCATTGGTTCCAAAGGGAGCATGCCCGAAGCCCAATGGATTGGCCGGGCTGGCCGGAGTGCCGCCCGCGGCCGCGACGACTGCGTCGGACAACTGCAGGTTTTCCGGGCTCGAGTTCGTGCTCAAGAACGGCGGGTTCGCCGAATTGCCACGGTCCTTATTGAACAACGAATTGTGGTGATAAAAGTTGATGTCACCGACGACCTGTACTTTATCGTCGCCCACACCGAAGAGCACGTCGCCACTGTAGATGGCAGCGTCCTTATCGAGGGTGTTGCCATACTGAATGGTCGCCTGTGCGCCACGGTATTCCTTGTAGAACTTCAAGTTCACGACACCCGCAACAGCGTCAGCGCCGTAGGTCGTGGACGCGCCGTCTTTCAGAATTTCAATGCTCTGAACGGCTGGAAGCGGAATTGTGAACAAATCCTGGAACGACGTGGTGCCGCCCTGGCCGATTGGATATGGCGCGACACGCCGACCGTCGATCAAGAGGAGAGTCGCTTCCGGGGTAAATCCTCGCAGCGAGATCGAAGCCGCGCCCGAGGTAAATCCGGTCGCGTTGTTCGAAATAGGAACGCCGTTCGCATTTGCCACTGGCAAATCACGGAGAAGTTCCGCTGCCTGGCGCTCACCGGACTTATTGATCAAGTCGCGGTTTAACGCCAAAACTGGGTTTGGCCCGACTTCTTCGGCTGTCGGGATGTTAGAACCGGTCACGATCACGCGCTCGGCTTCGGCTGTGCCCCCGGTCGGTGCCCCCGCTCCGGGGTTGCCACCTGGCTGGGCTGCTGGGGCTGTTCCCTGCAACGGCGCATTTTGGGCAAAAGCGCTCGTCGCGATAATTAAAGGTAATCCGACGACCGCAAAGGCGGCTACGCGAATCAGTCCCAACGTTTTTAGTACGTTTCTTGTCATTGGTTTCTCCATGGTTTGGTTAGGTTTGCGGGTAGGCATTATTGAAGATTCAGCATGCTGGCAAGTATTTTTTTCACTTTTCTGAAGTTTTTTTGAACGGGGGCGTACCAGCAATTGTCGCGCCGAACCTCGCTTTTGGGCCGTTTTATCGAATTTCCCGGCCACTGCCTAGAAAAAAATTCAAAAATCTTCGGGACCCCTATTTGTCCTCGTCGGGGCCCAAACCGACTTCACCCCCCAAACTCGTTAGGCCATCCGGCGGGCAATGAAATTCCTCTCCGCGGTTTTTTTCTCAAACAAACTTTTTCCCGATGAGCGCGTTTCCTGTTGTCGCGGCAACCGATTCATTGCAGCGTGCCAGTGAATGTTCACCGGTCTCATCGAGGAAGTAGGAAAGGTCTTGTGGATCCGCGCGACCGATCGCGGCACGCAACTACAAATCGCCGCGGGGCCGATGGCGGAAAGTATTCACACTGGGGACAGCATTGCCGTGAATGGTTGTTGCCTGACCGTTAGTGCGCACCGCGCTGAACAAATAACTTTCGATCTGCTGGAAGAAACATTAGACCGGACAAACTTAAGAAAGGTGCGCCGCGACAGTCCGGTTAACCTCGAACGCCCGTTAATGGCGGGGGCTCGGCTCGGCGGGCACTTTGTGCAGGGCCACATCGATTGCGCAGCACAGATTATCTCCTTCGCGGCAAGCGACGGCGATCATCGTTTGGAAGTTGGATTACCAGCTGATTGCGCCCATTACGTTGCGCTGAAGGGTTCGGTTGCAACCAACGGAATCAGTCTAACCGTTGCCGAAGTCTTGCCGGAGAGCTTCGTCGCCTGGATCATCCCGCACACGAGACGGTCGACCAATTTGCACACCGCGCAGCCGGGCGATTTGGTAAATATCGAGTTCGATATCCTGGCAAAATATGTCGAGCGAATGATCGCCCGCCAGAGCGTTTAGTAGTTAGGCGAAACGAAGCTGGCAAGCTAGTTTGCTCCGCGTTACCCCTTGGTGTTTTCGGGGCAGATATGTTCGAAACAAACCGGCATCGATGCGCCTCTTTATATATAGAGAGGGCCTAAAGCATTAGTCATTTCGCTCCCATGCCCATGAGTACCGCCGGTATGGTCCGTAGCAAGATCTTGAAGTCGAGCGCGAGTGACCACCGGTCGATGTAATCAAGGTCCAACTTCACCCAGTCACGAAAATCTTTCACCTGATTGCGCCCGCTGATTTGCCACAAACAGGTTAGGCCTGGTTTCACGCTTAGTCGTCTCCGCTGCGCGGTATTCTCAAATTTCTCGACTTCATAAATCGGCAGCGGCCGAGGGCCAACCAGGCTCATGTCGCCCATCAACACGTTTACCAATTGGGGGAGCTCGTCGATGCTGCTGCGACGGAGCCAGCGGCCAAAGGGAGTAATGCGGGGGTCATCTTCAACCTTGAAAACTGGGCCGCTCATCTGATTAAACGGCTCCAATTCCGCGCGCCGCATTTCCGCGTCATTAGACATCGACCGAAATTTGTACATGACGAAAGGCTTGCCGTGTTTGCCGGCCCGCTGTTGCCGGAAGATGATCGGTCCGGGCGAGGTGATACGAATCATCATCGCCACGAATCCCATGGGTAAACCCAGAATCACCAAAGCGACAAATGCGCCGACGCGGTCGATCAGGTCTTTGATAAAAAGAGTCCAGGAGACATCCGGCGTTGAGCGAAACACAAGCATGGGCCGGTCGCCGAAAGCATCGACATCGGCCTTGGCGATGGAAGTGCGAATGAAATCCGCGACCAGCCATGCGGGCACGCCTTCTACTTCACATGCCCCAATGGCCTGTTCCACGCGATTGAGCTGGGTGTGAGAGGCCGCGAAAATCACGCGCGCGACAGCATGCCTATGCAAGGCTTCGATTAAATCGGAGAGGGGCTGCCTTTCGATGTCTATCCGCCCGACAACCTCCATCCGAAGTTTTTGTTCTGGGGTAAATGTCTGCTCAAACGCGGCCATGTCCTCGGGAGAGCCCGCCAGCAAAATTGGTTCGCGCAATTCGCCCCGAAGCGCCCGGCCGCGGATGTTCCGCACAATCAATCGCTCTTTAACGAGCAGCCCGCCGGTAGCGAGCGCGATGAACAGCAGCGGCATCGACCGACTGACTAATGGCAACCGCAGAAAGATCACGCACGCGCTGACGATGATGCTCAAATAGATCATGGCGCGAACGATCTGGATAAAGGACTTCCATTTCGTTTTGTCGAAAGGCGATTCGTAGAATCCTTGCAGGTCCAGCAGGATGGGTCCAAAAAGCATGACGACGATAAGCAGCCAGGAATAGTTTCCGAACGGATCTATCGACTGCGTGAGGTTGAACCACCTCGTGCTGTAGAATCGCAAGGTGTGCGCGGCCAGCAGCGAGAAAGCGAGCAGAAACGAATCGATCAGCTGTTGGATCTGTGTGTTTAATTCCTGTCTTCGTGCAAGCATGCTAAAAATGCGCAGCGTTGACGCCAGCCTGTCTCTCCCCGAGAACGATTAAGATATGCCAGCACAGAAACGGGTCAAAGACCGCCGCGTCCCGGGTCAGACCGTAGGAGTGATTGCAACCGCAGCCGAATTCCGACTGGCGGTGCGAATGGCCCGTCCGCCCGATCTGTTTGAGCTTCGACTGGATTGCCTTTTTCCGGCGCCGGATCTGGAAACCCAAATCGACCGGCTGCCTGCGCCGGTTATCGCCACTGCTCGTCATCCAGCCGAAGGCGGCGAACAGAGTCTGCCGCTGCAGGCCCGGCGTGATTTGGTTCTCCGGTTTCTGCCGGGGGCGCGATTCATAGACATCGAACTGCGCTCGGCCAGAGCGTTTCGAGAGTTGTTGGACCGTGCCCGTCGCCGCCAGGTCGGGACCATCATTTCGTTTCATCAGTTCGATTCCACGCCGACACTGGGCAGTTTGCGTGCCATGGCGTCCCGGGCAAAGGCGCTGGGCGCGGCCGTCTTTAAAGTCGCTACGCGCACGGACACGACTACTCAGCTCGGTCGTTTGTTAGAGTTTATAACCGAAAACGATAGCGGACTTCCAGTCAGTGCAATGGGTATGGGACGGCTTGGAGCCGCATCGCGACTGCTGCTGGCCCAGAACGGCTCGGCTCTGATCTACACCGCCCTCCGAAAGCGCCGGATTGAGGGACAACTGTCTCTCGACGAGTTTCGGCGCGCCGTCTCCGAGTCCGGACCGAGTTGACCGTCTGGCAACCCTTGGGTCCTTTATTCGCGCGTATATTTTAAGGGAAAGCATGGATGCGTCAGCACTTCTGCCCGAGCAGGTCCCGGTCATGCCGTTACCGGGAGCGCTGCTCTTTCCGCATGCGCTACTTCCGCTTTACATTTTCGAAGCGCGCTATCGTGAGATGCTGGACCACGCACTGCAGCAACATCGGATATTTTCGGTGGCACTGGTCAGGCCCGAGTGCGCGGAGTGGCAATCCACCGCGGATTTTTTCCATATCGCCGGCGTCGGATTGATCCGAGCATGTGTCGAACGCGGCGATGGCACATCCAATTTGATTTTGCAGGGGCTGGAACGAGTTCGATTCACCTCATTCGAGCAAAACACCCCGTTCCCCATTGCTACGATCGAGCCGCTCGAATCTGAAAATGCGTCCTCCGTTGAAACAGAAGCCCTGGCCACAAAGGTATTGGAACTCTATTCAAAATTTAAGGGCGCCGGGCGCCAGTTGCCCGCGAAAGTGGATCGTTATCTGTCAGACTTAGGAGATCCGGAAATGCTGGCTGACCTCGTCGCCTCCACATTCATCGGGGACCCGATGCGGCGGCAGCACGTGCTGGAAGAACTTTCCGTCAACCAACGTCTTCGGCTAGTTATTCAATATCTCCGTGACGAAAGCGGAACTGCTGCAACCTGATCACTGTGTCGGAGTAGGCGCTTTGACGCTCAGAGATTAACCACCTGGCCGGCCAGGTGCGCGTGTTCCTCCATCAGATATCGATCGGTCATTCCGGAGATGTAATCGCAAACCGTGCGATGCAGGCCCTCGATTTCGATGCGTTTCGCGGCCGAATCCCCTAACTTCGCCGGATCCCGGATGTAGGCCTCAAAAACACGGCCAAGCATCTCGCACGCTTGTTCGTTCACCTCCGCTACTCTCGGGTGATAGTAAACATTCTGGTAAAGAAAACGACGAAGCTCGCTGTTCGATCGCCCAAGCTCATCGCTGTAGCTAATGAGCGGCTTTAACTGTTGGCGGACACTATCGGCGCTTTCAACGCGAGCCGTCGCAATCGCATGAGCGCTGGAAACGACCACATCCCGGACCTGCACATCGATAATATCGCGGATAACTAGCTTGTGCAGATCTGGCTCGCGCGCATCCGGATATCTCGTGCGCACCCTTTCATGGCTGCGTTTCCAAACGGTATTTTCTTCCAGTTGTGTCCCGTTCAAAATCTCGAAATCGACCGCATCGTCGAGATCGTGGCTATAGTAGGTAATTTCATCAGCCAAATTTGCGATTTGCGCTTCCAGGGAAGGGTGATGGTACTTTTGCGCTCCGGGTTCGGGCGAATCGTAAGAAGCCTGGTGCTTTTGCAGTCCCTCGCGGACCTCGAAAGTCAGATTCAAGCCCGGAAAATTCGGATAAGGATTTTCCAATAATTCGACCACGCGCAAACTTTGCCGGTTATGATCGAATCCACCATGATCACGCATGCATTCAGCCAGCATCTCCTCGCCGGAATGACCAAAGGGCGAATGTCCGAGGTCATGGGCCAGAGCGATCGCCTCGGCCAAATCTTCGTTCAATCCCAACGCGCGCGCGATCGTGCGGCTGATCGAGGCGACTTCAATGGAATGGGTCAGACGCGTCCGCAAATGGTCGCCGGTCCCATTTAAAAAAACCTGGGTCTTGTATTCGAGCCGGCGAAAGGCACGCGAGTGAATGATGCGAGCGCGGTCGCGCTGAAATTCCGTGCGGTAATCGTGGCTCGGCTCGGAATATTTTCGGCCGCGCGAATCGCCCGATTTCTGGCCAAAAGGAGCGAGGGTTGTCCGCTCTGATCCCTCCATTTCTTCGCGTGATCGGTAGCCGTTAGGCTGACTTCCGCGCGATTCTGAGGATCGATCCCCGGTGGTCTTCATCGTCCGAGGTTAACGGTTCGTGATCGATCCCGGCGAATCCGTTTTCATTTCCTCGCGCAATGCGCGTCGTGCTTTCCGCGCCTCGAGTCTCACTATTAGAAGATCAAAAACCGCCAGCAGGATGGCGCTCAACGTCAACCAGGCGCAAGCAATCCAGAACAAAATGAACCAGCCCGGATGCTCATGCCAATCAAACATCGGTCGCAAAAAAGTCGAACCCGACAGCATGAGGAGGAAGCTGGTCAGGAGCAAAATGAGCATGGCCCTGCGGCGAAAGCTCTGGTTGCGAATCACACCGCGCGTCGCATGAACGACAAACGAAGCGGTCTGTAACGGTTTTTCGGCCGGTGAATTATCGGTCACCATTCATTCAAATTGGGCAGTGCAGCTGCTCTGGCTGCTTCTTCGACCTTACCGTTGCGAAATTTCAAATCAAATACGTCCGCGAAAATGTGCCGCCCTCCTGTTTATCCGTGGGTCGTCGCCTCATTCCAAGGGGCAAAACGATGCCAGGCGGCGAAAATCCGCTTCTCAGAGGTTGCCCCAGATGCTTTGATGGCGCGGCATGAGCAAGGCAAAAGCGAAACCGAGCAACCGCAAACGAACCCGCACGGCACCAAAGCAGGGCCAGACCCGGGCGCCCTACCAAAAAGCTGCCATTCGCAGCCGCGCCTTTGCCAGGGCGATTCTCGATGCCGGATCGTTCGCGGCCAATTCGGAGAGCTTGCGCGCGCTTTTTGAACAAGCAGCTAGGAAGGCGGCTGTAATCCCGAAGGAATCTTTTAAGGATTCATGGCCTTATCTGCAAGCGATGTTGCGATTGATCCGCGCTTATTTTCGGGGCGAATACCGCAATATTTCACGGAATGCTCTTCTCACGATCATCGCGGCCGTTAGTTATTTGGTTGATCCGTTCGATTTGATTCCGGATGAAATTCCATTTCTCGGTTTTCTCGATGATGCCACCGTCATCGCATTCGCGGTCGCTCGGACACGTCAAACTCTCGACGACTTCATGACGTGGGAAACGATCTCGTTGTAGCAACCCTGGAACGTTTGCTGTAGACGCCTGGCTCTGCGAAGCCCGGCGCTTATGTTGCAAACTCGCACGCGCCGCGTCGCCCAGAGGGCGAAGTCTACAGAAAATTCTCCGCGCTACACCAGCAGAAGAGCCGGATTTTCAAGCAAATGACGAAGCTCTTTCAGATACTGCGCACCGAGCGCGCCGTCGATCACACGATGGTCACAACTCATCCATATCGACATGCGGTGCCCGACCGCAACCTGATCGCAATTATCAACTACCGGCTGTTTTGAAAACGCGCCGACGGCGAGCCTGAAACCCTGCGGCGGATTGATGATCGCGGAAAAGCTGTCGATACCCAGGCCGCCCAGGTTGGAAACAGTAAAGGTTCCTCCCTGAAATTCTTCGGGCTTCATCCGTTTATTGCGCGCGCGATTCGCCAGATCTTTGGCCAGGTCGCTGATTTCGCGCAACGATTTATCCTGGGCGGCGCGAATAACCGGCGTGAGCAATCCATCCTCGATCGCGACGGCGATGCCGAGATCAACATCGGCGTACTGAACGATGGCGTCGCCATCGAAGGCGGCGTTCACCTTCGGAACTTTGACTGCCGCCTGCACCGCTCCTTTCAAAACGAAATCGTTAACCGTGATCTTCGATGTGTCCGCTGCCTCCCCGCCGGATTTCAATTCCGCACGTGCCGCCATGAGCGGGCCGGCGTCGATGTTGATGTTGAGATAAAAATGTGGGACCGGAGCTTTGCTTTGGACAAGACGCTCGGCGATGCCTTTGCGCATGCCGGAGAGATTGATGCGGGTGCCCTCGCCCGGCTTTGTCGACGGAACAGAAGTCGGTTTCGCAGTTGCCTCGGTGGACGGCGCGGATTTTGATTTCGCCGCCGCGCGCACATCCGTCTCGGTGACGCGACCTTCCGGTCCGGTGCCGTGAACTTGCCCGAGATCGATTCCCAACTCAGCCGCAACCCGCCGCGCAACCGGTGAGGCTTTTACGCGCGCCTCGTCGCTTCCCGCCGATTTTTCCGCGGGTTTTGCGGCTTCTTCAGGCTGGCTGCTCTTCGCCGTCTGTGGCGGCGCTGTATCTTCTTCCTTTTTCTCGGCTGGCGCGGGCTTCTCCGTTTCGGCCTGCGGCTTCGTCTCTTTTTCCGGCTTGGGCCTCTGTTCCTTTTTATCTTTTTTCGCAGGCTCTTCGCCCTCTCCGCCGATAAACGCGATCTTGTCGCCGACGTTAACCTTCCCGCCTTCCTCAATGTAAATTTCCGTCAGAGTTCCGTCTTCCGGGGACTCCCATTCCATCGTCGCTTTATCAGTCTCGATTTCGGCGATGACCTCACCGGCTGAAACTTTGTCGCCCTTCTTCTTCTTCCACGCGACAAGAGTCCCCTCTGTCATCGTATCGCTTAATTTGGGCATCTGAATTTCAGGCATACGAAAATGGTCCAGCGACTAACGATGGGTGGAGTTTGAACCCGAAACCTTTTTACGCATAGCAAACCTTTTTTACCGCCTTCATCAGTTTGTCGATGTTAGGCAGCACCGCTTTTTCGAGGCGCTCATTATAGGGCATCGGAACATCTTCCTGCGAAACACGAATGATCGGCGCGTCCAGTTCATCAAAAATATTCTTTTGAATACGATAACAAACCTCCGCGCCTACTCCGCAAAATGGCCGGTCCTGTTCCACAATCACCACCCGATGGGTTTTGGCAATGGAATTGAAGATCGCCTGCTCATCGAGTGGCTTGATCGATCGCAAATCGATAATTTCCGCGCTGATGTCTTGTTCTTCGAGCTGCTCGGCCGCGGACAGCGCGAGCGGAACGGTCTGGGCGTAACAGATGATCGAAACATCACTCCCTTCCCGTTTCACTTCGGCCTGGCCAAGCGGAATGAGCAATTCTTCATCCGGCGGCTCAACCATTCCTTTGGAGCTGTAAAGAAGTTCCGCTTCGAGCACGAGCACCGGATTGTTGTCACGCACGGCCGTTTTCAGAAGGCCTTTCGCATCACGAGGCGTGGCGGGAGTGCAGATTTTTAAGCCGGGAATATTTGCATAAAGACATTCCGTAGCGTGCGAATGGGTCGCGCCCAGCTGGTGTGCGGGACCGTTTGGTCCTCGAAACGTTATCGGAATATTAAATTGTCCGCCGGACATGGTGAGCATGTTGGGCGCGTTGTTCACGACCTGGTCAAAAGCGACTAGCGAGAAACTGAAGGTCATAAAT
>JBEEGU010000239.1:0-2855 GCA_041167025.1 Verrucomicrobiota bacterium | reverse complement strand
AATTGACGCCGTCGACCAACAATCTTCGAGTTTGGAAATCGCCAGGCGTTTGAGTGTCGACTACCCGGAGATTTCCTATCATCAAGGAAATATTCTCGAATGGCAATCCAGCGAGCCCTACGACATCGTCCTTTGTTCGCTTGTTCTGCATCACTTCAGCGAACCGGACGCGGTTCAAGTTCTACGTCGCTGCCGCGACCTTTCCCGTCAATGTGTTCTCGTGTCGGATTTACGGCGCGGCTTGCTCGCCAGCATTGGCGTTTACCTACTGACCGCGGTTATTTTTCGCGAACCAATGACACGCTATGATGGCCGACTATCGGCCGCGCGGGCCTTTTCTTTTACCGAATTAGGTGAATTGGCGCGGCGCGCCGATTGGCGGAATTTTCGTCATCGGCGATTTCGCTTCGCGCGCCAGGCAATCTGGTTAAGCAATGCGTGCTCAGGACGACGTGGTTAGGGGAACCTGCAGCTCGGGTTCGGCCTTCTTGTCGCAGTTGTAGTTGATCATTTCTTCAATTGGGGGCGAAATAGCCGCATGCCCCGGTCGGCTAAGCGCTGGAACCTAATCGTTGCGGCTGTCGCAGTTGGTGCCGTTGCGGGCTACGCCGCATACGTCCGCACCGAATGGAATTACTTGCAGTCAAAGAGAGGGATAAAGCCTTTAGTGACGGGCCGCTCATCCGAACGTGTCGCTCATTCTGACAACAGGAATTTTAAATCGAGAGTACCAGATTGGGTGCCGCTTTATCCCGGCACGGTTCCGGAAAGCCTTAGCTCCTCTCAGGCCGGCATCGAACACTACTTCGACGTGCAAATGCGAACGCACGATCATTGCGCCAGGGTGGTTGATTGGTACGAAAAGAAGCTGATAGCGGCCGGTTACAAGACTTACGGACGTTTTGATTACGAGGACCCCACTTGTACCTCGATCGTGCAATCGGACGGCCCGAATTTTCACCGCTCGATAAACGTTCGTGCCAGCGGCAGCTCGAGCGATGTAACTATTTCAGTGCGAGCGATCGAGCGCCAGGTCACTGGCGGCGCAACTCCGGATATTCCGAAATGGGTGCCGATGTATCCAGGCGCTCCGCCTCCGAAGCACTTGGATGCGGCCCCCGCCGATGACGGCGCGTACCGCTTAGCCTTCAGCTTCGAAAGCCCGGATGATCCCTCCCAGGTTTACGTTTGGTATCAGACAAGACTAAAGAAGCTGGGATTCGACGCCCGCTTCGAGGTCAATCCGCGCTCAGCTGGTCAATTCTTTTCCCGCACCGCGGATAACAAACGCTCCTTCAACATCCACAATTATCCGGGCACACCGGATAACAGCTTTGTTGTCGAAGTGATTGAACGTTAGAAGCGGCGGCCGTCTTCGCCTAACGAATGGGTGGCAAGGCAGGCGGTACACAAGTAATTTGTTTGCTTCGAAGAAAGTGTGGTCTGGTCGGAATTTCAAGCGTCATCCTCGCTGCCGCCAGATGATAATTCTACCGCCTGCGAGCTCTTGGTCCGCATGGTTCATTTCTCAGGTCGCGCAGTGGCGGCGCGTGAGCGATGATCGGACGACGTGAAAGTTCTTTCGAAAGTAGCGGAAGTGACTGCGCCGAAGGCAAATCGAACGCTGGTACCGACCATGGGGGCGTTGCACAAGGCGCACGGTGAGTTGATCCGCGTTGCGCGCGAACAAGCGGGTAGTGATGGGGAAGTGGCGGTGAGTATCTTCGTTAATCCATTGCAGTTTGAGCCTGGATCCGATTTTGAGCGCTATCCGCGGCCGGAGAAGAAAGATGAGGATTTTTGTCGCGACGCCGGGGCAGACATCCTGTTTCGGCCGGGAGCCGGGGAAATGTACGCGGAGGACCGCTCGGTTTTTGTCGACGAAGATTCACTCGCGAACACTCTCGAAGGCAAAGCGCGTCCGGGACATTTTCGCGGTGTTTGCACCGTCGTGGCCAAGCTTTTCAATATTCTATCCCCGCAAATCGCGGTCTTTGGTGAAAAAGATTTTCAGCAGCTCGCGATCATTCGCCGGATGGTCCGGGACCTGAATTTTCCGATCACGATTCTAGCTGTGCCGACCGTGCGCGACGAGGACGGATTGGCCTTCAGCTCGCGAAATCAATATTTGAACGCGGAGGAACGCAAGCAAGCTCCGGCGCTGCGCGCGGCTTTGCTGCGCGCACTGGACATTACGGAAAGCGGAGAAAAATCAGTTGCCCGCCTTCTTTCCGGCGCGCGCCATGACATTGAGAAGAACTCGCCACTAGCCAAAGTCGATTATCTTGAGCTGGTCGATTCTGAAACCCTGCAGCCGCTCGACATCGTTAGGCCAAATTCGGTCGTCGTGGTCGCAGCATTTTTTGGTAAAACCCGTTTGATCGATAATATCCGTCTGGCATGAAAGAATACGATTTTGTCGTAATCGGGAGTGGCATCGCCGGACTCAGTTTTGCCTTGAAGGCGGCAAAGCATGGCTCAGTAGCGCTGGTGACGAAGCGCAAAGGCGCAGACACGAACACGGCATGGGCCCAGGGGGGCGTGGCTTGCGTGACCAGCGATGAAGATTCATTTGCTTTGCATGTGCGCGACACCCTCGAAGCGGGCGCCGGGCTTTGCGACGAGGCAGTTGTCCGCACCATTGTCACGGAGGGCCCGGCTCGCATTCGTGAGCTGATGGAGTTCGGTCTTCAATTCGATGAGCGCGAAGTATCCGGTCATCGCGAACTCGATCTGGGAAAAGAAGGCGGCCATTCCAAGCGGCGTGTTCTGCATGTTCAGGATGTGACCGGGAAAGAGATCGAAAACGTGTTGCTTGGTGAACTCGATCGCCAATCCCATGTCGACCTGCTGGA
>JBEEGU010000238.1:0-7838 GCA_041167025.1 Verrucomicrobiota bacterium | reverse complement strand
GCAAAGTTACCGGCGAAAGAGAACGTTAGGGTCGGCCCGATCGAGAAATAATCGGCAATCTCGATGTTAAGCAAAAGGAACAGAACGATCCCACCGAGGATATAGAGAAATGCTGCCGCCTTCCGTTCATATTCTTTTTCACGAGGAGCGCCGAACCAGCGCGCGCCAGCGATGAAACAGATCGCGGCCAACCCGTAAGCGTAAAGATACCAATTGAAAATCGGCGTCCGACTCCGGGGATGGTACCGGATTACTGCGGGATTCAACGCCAAACGGACAAACGCGACGGAAAGAATGATGAGGGCGACAAAACGCAAACGGCGATTGGGAATCCAATGAAAAAGAAAGATTAAAGCAACTCCCTCGATCGCCCATCCAAGAGTGATCCATTCCCGCTGAAATTGAACTGGAAAAACAAAGCTGAACAGCGCCAGCACCGCGGCGCCCTGGGCCGCAAGTCGCGAATCTCCGGACGCAAGTTGGACGTGTTGTTTTTTTACGAGATATGCGACACCAGCCGCAGCGGGCAACGCGAAAAAGATCGGTATCAGCCAGTGCCAATCTTCCGGGAAGCTCGGTTCAACCAGTCGGTAAACGAGCCAGAACTGCAGAGGAGCGGCGATGGCAGCGATCGTCCACGGCCACAGCCGGTCTGTGCCGCAAAAATAAGGCGCAACCGCGAAAAGCAGGAGCAGAGCAACATGCCACGCGACCACGTAGTTCATCCAAGGAACAACAACAAGCGGCGGATCGTTTAATCCAGCACTGGCAAATACCGAGGTTTGCCAGACCCATTCCGCCAGCCACGTCAGCACCAGGGCAGCTCCAACGATCACAGCGAGCATTTTCGATTTTGTGGTCGATGCTCGATGGACAATGGCAAGACCGATTAAACCGGCATCACTGAGTAGAAGAATTGGAAAAATGAAATCCCAACTCTGGTCATTCAGCCACGGCAAATGAAAACAGAAAAACAGGGGAAGAAATCCGGCAATCGCAGCGGCTGCGATCGTCGAGGTGCCTTCCAATCTGGCGCGGGCAAACACGATGGAAGTCACGAGAAACTGCGCTTGGATCGCGAGAAGGATGATCCGCATGGTATTTGTCTCGACCGGGCCGAAAAATCCCGTCGCCCAAACCAATTCTAAAATCACGGAACCAACGGCCGCCAAAACAACGGGATAACCCCAGCGTTTCAGTGCGCTGATGAAGGCGATTCCAGAGTTCAAGACACCCACATAACCGAACAGGACGACCGCATTGCTGTATTTTGTGCCGAGCAGCAGCGGCGTGACAAAACCGCCGACGACTCCAAGAATAAGTACGCCTGGCGCATCCAATTTCGTGGCGAGAATCAACGCGATTCCGGTAACGATCCACATCAGGATGGAAGCGGCGCCCAGTGGCATCAGACTATAGAAGGACTCCGCTGCGTAGATGTTCGCATACAAAATGAGGATCCCTGTCGCACATAGGCTTTGTGCGGGAACGCGGTAACGTCTCAGGGTCGGAAGGATTCCGGCAACAATCAGGGCAATACCCACGAGGGCCCCTGCCAAAACCCGCATCCGGGGCGTAATAAAATTATTCTCGAACGCATACTTCACGAAAAAGACTACCCCGAGGAAAAACGCTAATCCGCCGATCCAGGCGAACAGCTTCACACCGACGAAGGATTCCCAATTGATCGTGGGAGGAGGCAAGTGCCGGGCGCTCGGAGGAACGACCGCTTTAGCCATTGCCGGCGGTTGAATAGTCGGAAACAGGGTGGGAAGAGGCGGAGGAACTGCGGTTGGCGGCGGCGGAGGCGGTTCGACCGCAACTTTTCCTTTTTCAATCTCACTCAGTCGCCGTTTTAGTTCGGCGACGGTCGCCCTCAACGGGCCGAGCTGGGACGCGGTGACGATGGAAACGACCAACGCGGCGAGGGCCAGTAACGCAAAGAGAAACATGTATTTCGTTACTTCGTTAGTCCAACACTGCTCTCAAATTTACAGACCGGTTGGACAACCGATAAAATCGAAGGGCAATCTAAACTTCTTCGCGACCCGCGCCGCGAATGCCTTCACTCCGAAAGTTTCAGTGGCGTAATGTCCACCAAGAAAAAGATTGAGACCAAGCTCCTCGGCTGCAACCGCCGCCCAATGTGGAGCTTCGCCCGTAATGAAAGTATCGATGTTTTCCTTAGCAACCCGGTGGATCTCTCCCCCTGCTCCACCAGTCACAATCCCGATTGTTCCGGCATATTTCGGACCGAAATTGAACGCGCGGATGGTCACGCCCAACGATTTTTCTAATCTCTTGGCAAGAACATCGCGGGATTGCGAAGAGGACGCTTTCACTCCGATGAGCTGGCCTTTCTCCTCAAAGAAAGGCTGCAACGACTTCAGTCCGAGAGCGGCGGCGAGCTGAGCGTTGTTACCGATCGCCGGGTGAACGTCGAGCGGAAGGTGCGAGCTGTAGAGCGCAATGTCGTTTTCAAACGCGATCCTTACTTGGCGATGCAAAGATCCGGTGATGGAGCGCAATCCCGGCCAAAACAGGCCATGGTGCACAATCAGAAGATCGACCTTGCGTTTCGCAGCCAGAGTCAACACTCGGCTGGAAACATCCACCGCCGCACCAATCCGGGTGACCTTTCCAGAGTTTTCGATTTGCAACCCATTGAGCGCGTTCTCCCAATCAACTATGTCGTTCGTTCGTAACTCCGCGTCGCAATATGCGACGATTTTGCTGAGCAAGCCCACGCCGGTTCTAGTCCACCTCGAGAAGGGTTGCGTTCAACGACGCCCGAAAATCGGCCGGGGATTGATTCTCTTTTTGCGACGCAATCTTGGCGGCAAGATGGGCAAGCACGTTGCCTTGCACCCGCACACTTGCATAAGCCGCAGGGACAATTGTCGGCGATGTCCAAAGCTCCTTGTTTTCTGGAATCAGCGTTTTAAACCAGTCACCAAAACCTACCGGATCGAAATCCTTTCGATTGGTTAGTGAAAGCAATGCCGCCGCCATTCTGGCATCTTCTCCCCACACAAAAACCTGACCGGCCGTGCGGGAGCGTTGCGCCACCCCGGCAACGATGCGTTTTTGCAGATCAGGAGAAAGCTTATCGTTGCGCGCCAAAAACTTAATGAGGTCGGCTACATGCGCCGTCGCATGAGCCCAGCCTTTACCCGGCACATACCCGCGCAGATCCTTTTCATTTGCGTAACAACGTAGCGCCGTAGCAAGGGTCTCATCGAAACCAGCTTGAGGTAAAAACGGTTTTGTTAGGTCTTCCGCGGCCAGGAGTGACATGTAAAGAGCTGAAAACGAGCGCCGAAATATGGTGTCAGTGTCGGACTCCCCGATGTGAAAAAGCATTCCGGGCAGCAATTTCTTGTGTAGCGCCTCCAGTTCATTTGGCGCGAGTCGATGGTCGCGATAAATCCACGCCGCCAGGATTTCATAGCCATACGCGTCGCGCACTGTCGCGTCTGATGACGACGCCAAATCGGCGACTTCGAGCGCAAGCGCGCCGGCCAATTGCCCGGAGGGGACCGCGAATTTGTTGTCCGCAATTGATTTCCAAAATGCGGTGTCATGATCGGCTGCCCCGAGACATCGGGCGCTGCCAATGATGGCAAACGCAACCACGCTCAAACCGCGTCGGAAAAATAGGGCAACGAACGCCATTAAGGCCGCAGGATAAAAATCGCAGCGAAGGAAGGCAAGCGTCCAAGATTGCTCGGTCGAAGAGAAGACAGGTAGGAGGTTCACGGAAGCGATTTTTGAGGAGCGGCGCCCCAACGAGCCCTCCGTGTGCGCTTATCTCTGCCAATCCCCAAGGAGCGGCGGTCTCCAGACCGCCGGGCTAGTTAATTCGGCGGTTTGGAAACCGCCACTCCTTGTTGGCAGAGGGTCAATAGTGCCTTCGTTAACTGCGCCTTCATCTTAAAAAAGGCGTCAATCATCTGGGATCGATCAACCCGCCGACCGGCAGGCGAACACCGAGACAGGTTCATCGACACCGCGCACCTGTTGGGGCGGAAACTCTTCCAAGGGCATGTCATTGCCAAGATGAGCACGCACCGCGGCGGTTAGAAGCATTGGTCGCCCGAGATTTTTGGTCAGACTTTCGATGCGCGAGGCAACGTTCACCGTATCCCCGATGGCGGTGAACTCGAGCCGCTCGGGGGAGCCGATACTGCCAACGACCGCTGGGCCGGTGTGGAGGCCAATCCCGATTCGCAACGGAACACTTCCGCTTGCGGCCAGTTCGCGATTCAGCGCATCGACCGCCAGCAGAATGTCCCGACCGGCCCTAACGGCGTCTTCGGCGTGCTTCGATCCGGGATTACCCGCGCCGAAGATGGCCATGAAACCGTCACCGAGATATTTGTTCACCATCCCCCCGTGCTGGCCTTCGACAACCCGAACGGTCACGCGAAAGAAATCATTCAACATTTCTACGACCTGAGCCGGACGCATTTTGGCCGCCTGCGCAGTGGAGGAACGGATATCGACGAACATGACGGTGATTTCTTCTTCCACCCCGCTCAGTCCCGGGTCGCGCGCCAGTATTTGTTCGGCCGCTCTTTGCCCGACGTGCAATCCAAATGTCTGACGCAACTTCTCTTTTTCTCTTAAACCGCGAATCATGTTATTGAATTCGCCGAGCAATAGCCCGAATTCATCAGCGCGTGCGACCGGCACATCGAGATCAAGCTTGCCGCGCGATACCGCGTCGGCCGCAAAACGAAGCTGGTCGATCGGTCTGGCTACGAGCCAGCTAATCATCAGTGCCGTGCAAAGGCCGAAAGCGATTCCAACCGTCCCAACGAAAACGGCGAACCATTCGGCATTGGTTCCGGGAGTTTTCGGAGCAAAAGCCAGAAGAAGCAATGATCCGATCGGACAAAGCGACGCGGATATTGCCCAAAGAAGACCGCGGCCGCGCAGCGAGAGCGTGACGACATCCGGAACGAGATCAGCCCGAACGCCGCTGAAGAAGACGGGAAACAAGCCCCAATGACTGGCCAGTTCCACCAGAAAAATCGTGTGTGTCACCGAGATGAAGCCGGAAATGCAAAAAGAAATGGGAAGATGCCAAAGCAGCTGCGGGTCAAAGGGTTCATGCAATTGCATGAGCGACACGAGAAAAACGGGGATGCAAAAAAACCACGCCGCTCCCGAGATCGCCGCGGCAAACCAAGGCAGATGAATGAGGCGCCTGCGCGCAAGCCTGAGTGATTCTGCGTCGACCTCCCGGTTGCGGCAAAGATTTCGAAACGCTGGCGCAAAAGACCGGATGCGTTTTATCCAAAGCCAAATTCCCAACGGAAAAACGATGACATTATAGATGATGACAGTTTCGATGAAACGCTGTCGGAGCGCCGCCGAAGTGAGCATCGGCGCAATGATGGCGTTGTTGTACCAGATGTTGAACGCGCTGCCGAGAATCTGCGGCACGACCGGGGCAAGAGCGGTCAGGAGCAGCGCGTAGCGCGCTCGCGCCGATGTTAAGTTTTCGGTACTGTCCATGGTCGAAAATAATCGAGAAGAATCAAACGCCCAGGGAGGTGGTCCTGGGCCTGTTCGCGGCGAACGAAAGGGAAATCCGTCATCGAACCAAATTCAAACCCAGCACTGAGGGGCCGAAAGAAATTATCCTGATGGCTGGGTAGGATATACCGCGGTTGCAAGGCTCGCACCGCCGCGGCAAAGCGGGCACGCGAATCGGGTAACGCTACGCCGAGAATGGCAAGGTCTACTGGCGCAGTCCTGGACGGTGGCAATAGCGCCGGTGTTCCGCCGGAATCAATGAAAATGCGAACCCCATTTGACTCGATCAGGAAGCTAAGGGGCTCCCCGCAAACCCAATCGCCAGCGGTCTTTGGCGCCTCGGTTCCACGAGGCTTCCCGTTGAAAGGCACGCCGATCAAAAAAACTCGATCGTGCGTAGCTGCAAAAACCGTGATTTTCCACGGACCAATCTGGCGACGGCTGCCGGGACCGACTACGTCACATCGTTTCTTCGGCGCTCCTGAACGTGTCGCAAGTTCCACCGCCGTGCTAGAGGCAAGCAGTCGCGCTTCGCGCTCGCGCATGATAACCGGCACATCAAGCAAATGATCGATATGCCCATGGGTCACAAGAATGCCGTCGACGTTTGCAGCAATATGTTGAAGCGCTTCGTCGATCCGCTGCGAATCCGGGCGAACGGGCCAGCCAAAGGCAACGCGGGCAAGATTGATTCTTGAAAAATATGGATCGACCAACAGAGCGTGGCCGGCGGTTTCAAGTTGATATCCATTCGTGCCCAAATAAGTCACGCGCACCGCATTTTTTGATAATGCCTGACCGGGCACGTCGGCCACTACCAAAGATGAATATTGCGCCAGCCCCGCGAAAGCGGCTTGGCCGGAGGCAGCCAGCAGAAGAATCAGACGTATCATGCGAAATCGGCGGGACGACCGATTGGTTAAGACACTTCACTTACACGAAGACTGCTGTGAAAGACGATGCCTTTTTGTTTCATAAACCGACAGCGCTGGAGGGCTCCGAAAACATGGTGCGATCGGCGCACTGACCCCCCTCCCCCATTCAAGAAATCGGCACGTCGATGAAGTTAGTGAAGTTTGCTTGACGAATTCAACGGCTCTTGTGACGTTCAGTGAGAGAGCCAATGGAGTACACCGACGCACCAGCGCCCGAAATCGCAGTGGGCGACGCGGACAAAATACCTTGTCCCTACTGTGGACACCTTTTGCCAAAGGATGCCCAAAGCTGCGACCGGTGCGACTGGACGCGGAGCGCCACCGAAACTGTTGAAGGCAAAGCGAGCGATGCAGTCGCAGTGATGCTGAGCGTCATTCCCGGTCTGGGCCACATTTATAAGGGACACAGGTTGATCGGCGCGCTGATCATGTTCATTGGAACTCCGATGGCTATTGGGATTGCAGCATTGACCTTTACATTCACGGCCGGGTTCGGCGGCCTGCTACTGCCCCTTTGGTGGCTGGGCGTGATGTTCCACGTCTACGGAATCGAAGACCGCGTTGGCCCGCCGAAAGAAGACGACGGCGAACAGTACTAAACACTGAAGCGTCAAGCGTCCCGTTACCAGCAGGTAGGGACGTTTCTCCGAAACGTCCGGACAGCTCGGAGAGCTGTCCCTACCTGATCAGCGGTGCAGCAGTGCGCTCGACGTTGTCATCGTGAATGGAATGAAAGACCCCGCAAAGATTCTCTGATCACCCACTGTGATCTGCGTGATCCAAGAGCCTTCGCGAGGTCCCTCGCTTCCGCTCGGGATGACAAGTGGGCTGCGCGTATTCCACCGGCACAAGATGAATTGTAGGGCGGGCGCATCGCCTGCCGTCTCACGGATGGCAACCGGAGCGGTCGCCCTACAACGGCCGAATCGCTCAGCGTGAATGGTCAGAACGAGGTAGGGACAGCTCTCCGAGCTGCCCGGACGTTTCGGAGAATGGAGTCGGCGGGAGCCAAGCGACATCGACGGGCAGCCCGGAAGGGGTGAGGGAGCGGGAGCGAACGAGTCAAACGTCCCTACCTGATCAACGGCGGAGCGCGGTGTGGATCTCTTCCATGATTTCGCGCAGGCCGTACTTGAATTTCCAGGCTGGGTAATGCTCCTGGAATTTACGCACATTGCTAATCCACCAGATGTGATCGCCGATTCGATTCGTCTCCTCGTAGGACCAGGTTAATTTGTCACCGCTGATTTCCTCACAAAGCTCGATCGCTTCGAGCATCGAACAATTGCTGTGGCGGCTGCCGCCAATGTTATAAACCTCCGCCACGCGCGGGGCGCGAATGAACGCGGCGAAGGCATC
>JBEEGU010000237.1:0-2863 GCA_041167025.1 Verrucomicrobiota bacterium | reverse complement strand
GATCAAATGGCGTTCTACCAGGACCTGTTTTTCCATGGCGGAAAGATCCTGCAGCAGCTCGGAAAATGAATCCTGCATCTCGGAGAGCTCCTCCACTCGCGGCTTGATCATCTCCAGCACGGAGGTCCGCTCAGCTTTCTTCGCCCAGCCCGGGAACGCCCGGTTGCGTAGATTGCGCGCCAGCCGGACTCGGCTGCTGATTACGATCTGGTGATGGGGACCTTCCCCACGCAGCCATTCGCCGGCGGTCGACATGAGGTTGGCGAATTTCACGGTCTATAGAGCGAGCTCGTGTTCGAGCTGCTTAATTTGATCGCGCAACGAAGCGGCGGATTCGTAATTCTCTTCCGCGACCGCCTTTTGTAAATTCTCCGTCAGGGTCCGCATCCGGTCGTTCAATTCAACCGTCCGATGCGCGCGTTGCGGCAATTTGCCGACGTGTTCGGTCCCCTTGTGCATTGCTTTCAAAAGCGTGTGCAACCCTTCCGAGAAAGTCGCATAACAGGTACTGCAGCCGAGTCGCCCGGTCTTTTTAAAATCAGCCTGCGTGTAACCGCACACGGCGCAACGTTGAGTCGAGGAGCCCTTCTCAATCTCTTCGGCAGCGCCGATGCCCAGCAACAAATCGGCCAGGGCAAACCCGGTCGGATCCTGGACCCCCTTCTCTTTCGAGCAGGCGTCGCACAGATTCACCTTCTGCATCTTCCCTTCCAGAATCTGGGTCAGGAAGACCGTTGCATCATTACATTTGCAAACGTCGCACAACATTCTTCGAAGTATTAGACATTCAACGGCCAGAAAAATTCAACTTTGCATCTCCGGAGCACCTTCCGCGCCGGATCGTTTTGACGATTTACGAATAGATTGGTGTACCACCTTCGCGCGTAATCTCCCGGAAACGGGCGACCATCCGCGTGCTGATCGGTCCCGGCTTACCACTACCGATAGGCCGACCGTCCGCCTTGATCACAGGGATGATTTCGGCGGCGGTGCCACTCAGCAAACATTCATCGGCGATGAAGACGTCGTGGCGCGTGATATCGGTCTCCGTGACTTTGAGGCCCAATTCTGCCGCGATCTCAAACACCACCGCACGAGTAATTCCACGCAGAGCCCCTGCCGAAATCGGCGGCGTGAAAATCTGACCATGCTTGATCACAAAGATATTGTCAGCCGTGCACTCCGCCACGTTTCCGGCATCGTTTAACATAAGAGCTTCATCCGCCCCGGCCAGGTTCGCCTCGATTCTCGCCATGACATTATTGAGATAATTGAGCGATTTCACCGCCGGATTGAGCGCGCTCGGATTGGTCCGCCGGGTCGCACAAGTCACAACCGTCAGCCCGCGAGCATAGATCTCGGCTGGATACAGCGCGATCGTTGCCGCGATGATGATCACACTCGGGCGCTTACATTGCGTGGGATTTAAACCGAGATTGCCCACACCTCGGGTGACAATCAGGCGAATATACCCGTCTCGTAAATCATTCTGCCGGATGGTCTCGAGAAGCGCTTTCGTCATCTCGGGCATCGACATCGGGATTTCCAGGCAAATCGATCGGCCCGAATCCCATAACCGTTCCAAATGTTCTTCTAACCGGAAAACACGGCCATTGTAGAACCGAATCCCTTCAAAGATTCCGTCACCGTAAAGCAGACCATGGTCGAAGACGGATATCTTGGCTTCGCCTTCGTCAAAAAATTGCCCGTCGATATAAATTTTCGCCTGCTTGACCGCGCGGTTTGTTTCGCTCGTGCTCGTGTCAGCGGCCGGTTTCGCCGCGTCCTTGACGGAGCCGCCGCGCGTTTTGGGCTCATCCATCACTACCTCGTCAACGCCGCCAGTCGAACTTTTCATATCGTAAATAAAATGGATTTAATCGCGTTTCAATATAGCACAATGCTCTTGGCCGCGTCTTTATTTTCGTGTCACACCGGATCATTGCAAAGTCCCGTCTGCAATTTGTAATGTGCGATCGCCTCGCGCCGCCAATCGCTCATCGTGCGTGACCACCAGGAGGGTTTTTTTTCGCTCCCGCGCCAACGTTAATAAGAGATCAATGATCGTGTCGCCCGTTTTTGAGTCGAGATTTCCTGTCGGCTCATCTGCGAAAATCATTTCAGGATCGTTCGTTAGGGAACGGGCGATCGCCACCCGTTGTTGCTCGCCACCGGATAATTCAGCGGGCAAATGATGCATCCGCTCTTTCAGACCGACAGCGTCCAGGCTTGCTTCGGCCGCTTCCAGTTTGGTTCGGCCGCCGATCATTCCAGGAAGACAAACATTCTCCAGCGCAGTCAATTCCGGCAAAAGAAAATAACCTTGAAAGACGAATCCCATTTTTTCATTTCGGAAGTGCGCTTCCGAAGCGGAACGGCCGGTGTAGAGCCGCCGGCCTTCGAATTCTACCATGCCGGATTCCGGCCGTTCCAATCCCGCTAAGGTGTAAAGCAGAGTCGTTTTCCCCGCGCCAGATGCGCCGCAAAGAAAAATCGCCTCTCCCCGCTGGATCTCCATTGAGATACCGCGCAAAACTTCGATGCGACGAGGCCCCATGCGAAAGGATTGGCGAAGATCGCGCGCGATCAATTGTGCTTTGTTATTCATCTCCCCATAATCGAAAAACTACAGGTAGCGGCGATTGACCTCGATCGCCAGTGGGGAACGCCGAGCGTTTAGGCGCTTCGCGTTCACAGACACAAGAAGAGCCGCCGTGGAATAAATCCGCGACGGCTTTCCGAAAACAAAATCCGATCTTACGAGAAGCCGAGCGATTCCAGAGTCGGCTGATCGATCGCCGCCGTCGTATAAAGGCCATGATCGCGTTGGTAATCGGCCAGTGCCGCGCGTGTCAGCGGACCG
>JBEEGU010000236.1:0-9424 GCA_041167025.1 Verrucomicrobiota bacterium | reverse complement strand
CGCCTTCCCCAGGCATTGCAACAGGCTCCCCTGAGATACCTTTCGTCCGGTGCCCTCATGCTGTTGGACCGGAACGGTGACTTCGTTCACGCGCCCACCGCGCCGTCACTAAACCGGAGTCAAACCGCACAACAAGCTACCGTTACGCTCGATCCAAGCGTCGGCGCGAACACCCGCCTGGGCGATGATCCAGCCGGTTTACCTAACGGAATGAAAGCGCAAGCCGAACCGCACATTGCACGATCCCCCGCTAATCCCAATTTTTTGGTAGCCGCATTTCAGGAAGGAAGATTTTCCGACGGCGGTGCGGTCGACTGCGGCTACTCGATCAGCAGCGACGGCGGAGTCAATTGGACCCGCGCTTTTATTCCGAACCTGACACAGGCGGGAGGCGGTTCTTACTTTCGCGCGACGGATCCCGTCGCCGGCGTTGACCTGAACGGAAATGTTTTTCTTAACACCGAGGCGGCGGCAGATCCCAACTTCAACACGGGAGTGGTTCTGATGAGCCGTTCGACCGATGGGGGCCAGACATTTGGCAACCCGGTGGTAATTTACCAGCCGCCGAGCAGTGCATTGTTCCCGGACAAACCGTGGATGGCGATCAACACCTTTGCCGGAACGGCCTCAGTCGGGCGAATCCTTGCCACATTCACTTTGTTTTCGAACGTGAACAATTTCGGCGGGTCGATTCGACGATCTTACAGTGATGACGGCGGCATGACCTGGAGCGCATCGGCGGCGGTCAGTTCAGCGGTCAGCACGCAGGGATCCCAGCCCTTATTTCTCCCTAATGGCAACGCCGTTATCGTTTACTGGAATTTTGGCACGAGCAATCGACCGGGCCAACGACTTGAAGTCGTAGTTTCCACCAATGGCGGCGTGAGTTTTGGAAGTCCGCAGTTGATCACATTCGCAAACGGCTACGACGAGCCGAGTATCCGGACCGGTTCCTTCCTGCCATCAGCGGTGGCGGACCGCAACAACGGCAATATCTATGTCGTTTACCAGACGCGCCTCGCGGGTAATCCGAAGATTGCTTTCACGAGGTCGATTGACCATGGCAACACTTGGAGCGTTCCGATTGCGATTAGCGATAACCCGGCCGGATCGGGAGTTTTTAACCCTGCTATCAGCACTTCGCCGGACGGCCAGGTTTTAACCGCAGTCTTCTACGATCACCGCGATAATCCGGGCTCCAATCTGCTCGTCGATTTGTATCTCGCGCAATCATTCGATGGCGGAATGACCTGGCAACCTAATATCCGCGTGACATCCGCTACGACCGACGCCTCCCTCGCTCCACTCACGGCGGAAGGTTACATGCTGGGCGATTACCAAGGGATCGCCGAATCGACTAATCCCAGCGTGCCCACCGTTCCGGTATGGATCGACACGCGAACTGGGGACGCCGACCCATTCGTCGCGCGAGTCACGATTACGCCAACCACAACACCGACGCCAAGTCCAACGGCAACCCCAACTCCGACTCCAAGTGCAACGCCAATTCCGGTCATCGCTCCCAAACTTCGCCTGGGCGCCGCTCCCGTAACAATCAACGAAGGAGCCGATGCGACGTTTACGATCACAGCCTCAACCGTAAATCCCTCGCAAACGACAACCGTTCATTACGTGATCTCTGGGAATGCGCAGAATGGCACCGATTACACAGTGAGTGGGATTTTGGGGCAGGTGGATATTCCACCGGGAGCGTCGTCCGCCACCGTCACGCTGCATGCCTTGAACGATGCGGTCGCCGAAAAAAATGAGAAAGCGACGATGAAGCTGGTTGCCGGTCCAAACTACAAATTGTCGACGCAGAAGAAGGCAACCGTCACCATTACAAACGTCCCGTAGAGACGTTCCGAAAGCGGCACGCTGCGGTCCCGGGTTTGGGAAATCGTGTTGCCCAGACATTCGAGTCATCAAATTCTAACACGTTAGACTTATGTGACTTAGAACTTTAATCTGGCAACGGCACAAGCCATGCAAAGCATTACCGGCAACAGCAAACCACCCGTTGATGCCTCCAATCATTTCGCGTTCCAAAGTCAGCCTAACAATCGCGCTAGTGTTGGCCGCCGCGATCGCCGGCGATGCTCAGGAAATGGCGGTCGGCCGTTGGGAAGGTTCGATTAAGATTCCCGAACGCGAGCTGCCGTTGGTAGTCGATCTCGCCCAAGGAGAGAGCGGTAATTGGGTCGGTTCCTTCATCGTTCCCGGTCTCGACCTTAAAGGATCTACGCTCACCGACATCGTCGTTACGAATTCCTCAATCTCTTTTGCCTGCAAAAACGCGGGTGGGCGCGCGCTGGACGTTACCTGGCAAGGAAACTTGAGTAAGGAAGGCGCGCTGACAGGTAATTTTCTCCAGGCGGGAAACACAGCCCCATTCGTTTTGCACAAGACCGGCCCTCCGCAGGCCGAGCCGGCTCCGCGAAGCACTGTCATCACGAAGCAGCTAGAAGGTGAATGGAAAGGCGAGTACGAGTTTCTGGGCTACCCGCGACAGGTCACGCTTAAACTCGCGAACCACAGCGAAGGGGCGACAGCGGAATTCGTTATTGTCGGGAAGAAGGTCAACAATTTGCCGGTCGATCTTATTGAGCAAGAAGACAACCGAATCAGCGTCGATTCGCATGCGGCGGGCATCAACTATGAGGGGCGGTTGAACAAAGAAGGCACGCAGTTAAACGGAACGCTTGCACAAGGGCCGACCGAGCTGCCGCTGGTTCTTCACCACACGCCATGAAATCGAGCGCGCGAAAATATTGTGTTCGATCGGCGTTAGCCCTTTGCCTTCCTGCAGTTTGCCACGCCCAATCGATGTTTCGTGGCGATCCAACCCATTCAGGTTCCTACGCCGGACCCGCGCCCCGTCAGTTTCATCGGGTGAAATGGAAATTCCCAACCGGCAATCGAATCGTCTCTTCCCCGGTCATCCAGGGCAAAACACTCTACTTCGGGGGCGACGATGGAAACGTTTATGCGGTCGACGCCGCGACCGGCCGCCAATTATGGAAACGCGTAACCAAAGGAGCGGTGTCATCCAGCCCCGCGGTGTCGGACGGAATGGTCTACGCCATGAGCTACGACGGAAAACTATACGCGTTGAACGCCGAGACCGGAGCGGTGAAATGGAAG
Source organism: Verrucomicrobiota bacterium (assembly GCA_041167025.1). Classification (GTDB taxonomy): domain Bacteria; phylum Verrucomicrobiota; class Verrucomicrobiia; order Chthoniobacterales; family UBA10450; genus DATFCK01. The sequence continues at coordinate 6,280 of JBEEGU010000236.1, read as the reverse complement.
TTTGCGACGGAAGGAGAGCGGCGCTTCGAAGCCAAAGGTTTGCACGGGCTCGAACCCAAAAACCAAACGATCGCCGATAATTTCGATGTGTTCCTGTCGAGCCCGGTACTCGCGCAGGGAGGCGTTTACTTCGGAAGCGGCGATGGGAATGTCTACGCGGTCAACGCCACGACCGGAGATTTACGCTGGAAATTCAAGACTGGGGACGTAGTGCATTGTTCTCCCGCATACGCGAACGGTCTTTTATTCTTTGGAAGTTGGGACAGCTATTTTTACGCGGTGGATGCCGCGACAGGTAAGGAGAAATGGCGGTTCCATGGTGGTGAAGACGCACTAATTCACAATCAGGTTGGATTTCAATCGTCGCCTGCGGTCGTCGATGGTGTCGTCTACACCGGTTGCCGCGACTCGCAGCTTTACGCGCTGGACGCCGCCACCGGCAAAGAGAAATGGCGATTTGATAATGCCCTGAGCTGGGTAATCACATCGCCGGCTGTGCTGAACGGCAAAGTGTTTTTCGCCACGTCAGATTCAAGTCTTTACCACACGGTCGACGCCGCCACCGGAAAGCCGATCGTCCGACAACAAGGCAAGGCCTATATGTTCTCTTCACCGGCCATTGCCGGCGACGTTGTTTTTATTGGAGTGTTGAACGGCATCCTGGAAGCCAGAGACATTAAAACGGGGGAACTGCTGTGGGATTTCCAAACCGACAAGTCGAAAGCGAACAAAGGTTGGGTCCTGACGTCGGACCAAAAATTCAATCAGTCCTTCTTGTTTTATTCCAGTTGGCGGGAAGCGCCGGTGGTTGCGACGGAACGGCAATTTGACATCGGAGCAATTTTCTCCTCACCTCTCATTGCCGACGGCGTTATTTACTTTGGAAGCACGGATGGATTTTTATACGCGTTGGAATAGCGATGTAATCAAACCAAAGAGCATATTTCGCTGAGATCTTTTCGCTGAATATCCGGAACGACAGCTTCGGCGGCGGGATGACCTACGACCAGAAGCAGGAAAGGTTTTTCATACGCAGGCCGTCCCAGAATTTCATTTAAGAATGCCATTGGGCTTGGTGTGTGAGTGAGCGACGCGAGCCCGGCGTGGTGGATGGCGGCGATGAGTAAGCCTGTGGCAATTCCGACCGACTCGGTAGCGTAATAATGTTTTAGACGCCGCCCATCAGCCAAAATTCGGTAAGGTTGCGAGAAGATGGCAATCAACCAGGGCGCGATTTCCAAAAATGGTTTATTAGAATCAGTTCCGATTGGCGCCAGGGCTTCGAGCCACTCTTTCGGAGCGCGATGCAGGTAGAATTCGCGTTCCTCTTCTTCGGCGGCGATGCGAATCTGGCGCTTGATCGCGGAATTACCGATGGCTACGAAGTGCCAGGGTTGCAAATTCGCGCCGCTCGGCGCGCTGCCGGCAACGCGCAAACAATTCTCGATGACTTCCTGAGGAATCGCTCGATCGGAGAAGTCCCGAACGGTGCGTCTCGGGAGCATTAGATCGCGAAACTGCGCTGCCCTGGTCGCAAGTTCGTAATCCAAAATTGGCCGCCTCGGCGGCAGCGGAATCACATGTGGCTCGCTCATTGTCGCAGCTTACCGTCGCCGAACGACTCTGTCAGAGATCGATTTATCCCGAGCGACAAAGCAAACGTGTCTTCAATTATTTGCTTGATGCGGTAGGGTAGGCAGTGTCTCAGATTGCGATCGCCGGCGGGGGCGCCGCAGGTTTTTTTGCGGCAATCGCCGCGGCTGAAGCCAGCGCTGACAACGAGGTCTCGTTGTTTGAACGGAGCCCGCATTTTTTGTCGAAAGTGCGCATTTCCGGCGGCGGCCGCTGCAACGTGACGCATGGGTTGTTTGACGCGCGAATGTTCACTACACGTTATCCGCGCGGCGAACGCGAATTGATTGCGCCTTTTCATCGCTTCTCTGCCCAGGACACTGTGCGCTGGTTCGAATCGCGTGGCGTCCGGTTAAAGCAGGAACCGGATGGGCGCATGTTTCCGGTCACGAATTCGTCGGAAACCATCATCGATTGTCTCATTGCCCAGGCCAAGCGCGCGGGCGTGCGGCTTTACACGCGCAAGGGAGTGGAAACCGCACGGTCCAGGCCTAACGGCGGTTTCGATCTAAAAATGAGCGAAAGCAGTTCATTCGCTTGCGATCGATTGCTGCTGGCGACGGGCGGTGCGCGCAGCGCCGTCGGCGCAGAGATTGCGCATTCGCTCGGCCACACCATTGAACCAGCGGTGCCGTCCCTTTTTTCGCTGAACGTTTCGGCAACCTGGTTGCGATCGTTGCCGGGAATATCGGTCCCGGATGTTCAGGTTTCAGTGGGAAAATTGCGGGAGCGCGGGCCCCTGCTCATCACCCACAACGGCGTGAGCGGTCCAGCCATCCTGCGGCTGTCAGCCTGGGGTGCGCGAACATTGCATGCGATGAATTATCGTTTTCCGCTGCACGTCAATTGGCTCCCGGACATGGATGAAAACGCGCTTCGGGCGGAGCTGGTATTACGCAGAGAAACCCAGCCGAAGCGGCGGATCATTAGTTCTCCGTTGAGCCATCTCCCGGCGCGGCTCTGGGAACAACTGGTTGGCAACGCCGGCATTTCTCCGGCGACAATTTGGACGACCTTGCCGCGCACAGGGATAGCCGCCCTGATCCGTCAACTGCGCGCGACCGAGCTCGAGATCAGTGGTAAAACGATGAACAAAGACGAATTTGTTACTTGCGGCGGAGTGCGTCTGCGCGAGATCAATTTCAAAACCATGGAAAGCCAGGTTACACCTCACCTTTATTTTGCGGGTGAACTCCTCGACATCGACGGGATCACTGGCGGCTTCAACTTCCAAGCGGCATGGACGACTGGCTGGATTGCGGGAAATGCAATGGCGGATTCAATCGCCCGTTCATGAGTATACGAGCTGACGCCGAAAACATCGCGGCCGCGCTTGCGGAGGTCCGCGAGGTTTATGCGGACCTGGCGCACCGTCCCATCGAAAGAAATTGCACCCGAAAGACAGAATGCTGTCATTTCAAACTTACCGGTCGCACGCCTTATCTCACGAAAGGCGAGGCCATCGTCGCCGCAAAAGCTCTTCGGGCGACAGGACGAAAAGGGCTTCCGCAAAATTCCGCTGCAGCTTGTCCGATGCTTCAACCCAGCACCGGCCATTGTTTAATTTACGACGATCGCCCGTTTGGATGTCGGACGCATTTTTGCTCTGCCGCCGGTGGACCAATCGCGCGGCGCGACGTTCTTGATTTGATTCGGAGGCTCGAAGCAGTCGATAGCCAGCTTCACGGAACCGGTCCTCGAATCTTCCAGCACGCCATCGTCGAAGCGCTCGAATTATTGCGCTGAATCCCACTAACAACTTTCGAAGTTAAACGATGAAAACACCGTGCAGCGCCCATCAACAAACGCAGGGAATCGTCTACTTCGCACGAATGTTGGACAAGATTCGACTCAACGCGAGTGGCAAGCTACCGGCCGGATACCTCCTGGGAACATCCGATCCGACGTTTTTTGATGCGCGCTGCACCAAATTTCTGCACATCAGCTACGATGACTTAGTAGCTAGAACCCTCGAGGGCGGTTCGAACGAGGAAATTCTGAACTGGGCTTTTAACGAAGGCCGTCGACCGAGCGAGGAAGAGATCCTAGTTTGGAACGCTTTCCTAACGAAGCGTGGCTGGCGTGATGAAAGCAGCGAAAGCTTGCAAGCGGACAAAAAGAAGCAGGGCTGGGAAAAGCGGGAAGAAATCCAAACCTGGGTAGACCTGCAAGATTCCGAAGAAGGCAGATTGCCGAAGTTTTCCTGAACATCGTGCCGCTCGGGCGGGCGGTTTCGGAGCGAAAAGCACTTGGTCAGCCCAAAGAAATGTTCCATCGGAATTTCCGTGTTGAGAAAGGGCGATTGAAATTCACGGCACGGCAACATTGTCCGGCATTAATTATTCCTGGCGCTTGTATGGCACTGCTGGTTCGGCAAAGTTGCTGCCATGCTCTCGCCGACTTCGGTCAAGGACGCGCTCAATAAGACTGTCCCGATTGCGCCTATTCAAGTCCAGGGCTGGGTCCGGACCCGGCGCGATTCAAAGGACTTTTCGTTCATCGAATTAAACGACGGTTCCTCTCTTCGCAATTTGCAGATTATTGCCCGGGATACGTTGCCTAATTATGCGGATGTACAGCACCTGACCACCGGCGCCTCTATTATAGTACGTGGCGCGCTCGTCGCCTCGCAAGGCAAAGGCCAAAGCTGGGAAGTGGTTGCGGATGATCTGAATATCGTCGGTCGCGCGGACGATACCTATCCTTTGCAAAAGAAAGGGCATACTGCCGAATTTTTGCGAGAGATCGCACACCTGCGTCCGCGTTCGAATCTCTTCGGATCAGTCTTTCGCGTCCGCAGCCGCCTGGCCTTCGCCATTCACAAGTTTTTCCAGGAACGCGGATTCGTCTACGTGCACACGCCGATTATCACCGGAAGCGACTGCGAAGGAGCTGGCGAATTGTTTCGAGTCACGACGGTTGACGCGAAGAGCCCTCCACGCACGCAAGGTGGCGAGATTGATTATGCGAAGGATTTCTTTGCCCGGGCAACTTATCTGACGGTGAGCGGCCAACTCGAAGCCGAAGCGTTCGCGCTCGCCTTGTCGAAAGTTTACACGTTTGGCCCGACGTTTCGCGCGGAGAACTCCAACACATCGCGCCATGCTAACGAATTCTGGATGGTTGAGCCGGAAATGGCATTCACCGATTTGAGCGGCAACATGGATCTTGCGGAGGAAATCGTGAAATATCTCATTCGCGATATCCGGGAGCATTGCCCGGATGAACTGGGTTTGTTCGGCAAGTTCGTCGATAAGGAATTGCTCGCTCGGCTCGATTTCGTGGTCGATCGGCCCTTCCAGCGAGTCACCTACCACGACGCCATCGACTTGCTCAAAAAAAGCGGACAGAAATTCGAGTTTCCGGTCGAGGACGGACTCAACCTCCAATCAGAACACGAACGCTGGCTGACCGAGAAACACTTCAACTGCCCGGTCACGCTTTTCAATTACCCCAAAGAAATCAAACCGTTCTACATGAGGTTAAACGATGATGACAAGACGGTGACCGCCATGGATCTCCTGGTTCCAGGGATTGGCGAAATCGTCGGAGGCAGTCAGCGCGAAGAACGCCTCGATGTGCTGGAGGCCAATATGCGCCGGCACAACATGAATCCCGCTGACTACCAATGGTACCTCGATCTTCGTCGCTACGGAACCGTTCCTCACTCCGGATTTGGACTCGGGTTTGAGCGCATGCTCATGTTCGTCACCGGGGTATCCAATATCCGCGACGTGATTCCGTTCGCGCGCACGCCGGGAAGCGCGGAATTTTGAGGGATCAACCGAAGATCACGCGGATGAATAGATCGGATGGGAAAAGAAGGCATACCCAGCGCGGGTAAACCCTTTATTCTTTTCTGACTTCTACGTTTGAAGTTGGGCGTTGAACGTTGAACGTTTGCGTTTGCTTCTGTGGATGCCCTCTTGCTCCGAAAAAAGCCGGGGTTTCCTACGGTTGTTTCGCCAGAGCGAGAACCTCTGCCGCGCAACCCCAGGAAAGAGTGAAGCCGGAACCTCCGTGGCCGTAATTGTGGAGGACCGGGCGGCCATCGCACAGTCGATCCGAACGCAAGCAAATCCCTGACCGGCGAAAAGGTCGCAAACCAACGCGCTCAGCGATCACTGGTGGCGCATCGATGTTCAGAACGCGACTGCATTCCGCTACAATCCGTTTTGTCACCACAGCATCGACCTCGCGGTTGTCACTCAATTCATTGGTGCCGCCAAAAAGGCAATCATTGCTGCGGGGGATGGCGTACATCAAAGGCGGGTCGTCGCACACAACGGCATAGGGGAGCGCCAGCTTCGAAACGATCGCGACCTGGCCGCGATGCGGCTCGAGAGTGACATCAGGCACGAGTTCTTTCGCTCCGATCCCGGAGCAATTGACGATAAGGTCGAACTCATGACCGACCTCATCGAGGCGGTTAAAATTTATTCCTTCGCGGATCGATCCACCATGATGAAGAAACCGCTTTTTGAGATAATCGAGATAGATCGTGGTGTCGGTTAACGGCACGGTGAGCGTGAAAGCGCTTAGGAAAATTCTGCCGTCTGGTTCTGCGGCACGGGTTGGTCCCGCGTTAACGGAAAACGCAGATGGCTGCAGGAATCGCGCCCCCAGGGCTATGGCCCAGTCCGGCATT
>JBEEGU010000235.1:0-7055 GCA_041167025.1 Verrucomicrobiota bacterium | reverse complement strand
TGTCGGTGAGGTCAACGGCCGCGTTTTCATTAATAATTCAAGTCTTGGGATTTATCCGCACATCGTTCACCGGCGCGTTGTGGAACAGATTCGCTTGAAGGTGGGCAAATGGTCGGCCTTCATCTGGGCAACGATGCATGCCTTTCACCGATTTCCATTCCTCGATCTCCGCCTCGAAATCGAAGGCAAAGAGTTGATGCGCAAAACCGCATTTCTCTTTGTCGGGAATAACGAATATGAGGTTACCGGTTTTCGCATCGGCGCGCGTTCTCGTTTGAATACAGGAAAACTCAGTCTTTACCTAACGCATCGAGTTGGGCGCTGGGGATTGATTCGCGTTGCCTTGCGCGCATTGCTCGGACGTTTAGATCAGGAGAAAGATTTTGAATCCTACACTGTGACCGAAGCATTCCTGGAAGCCCGCCGCCGTCTTATCCTCGTCGCCGCGGATGGCGAAGTGAAGTGGATGGAATCGCCGCTGCATTATCGCGCGCGGCCCGGAGCATTGCGCGTGATCGTGCCCCAAAATTAAGCCGGGCGATGCGGACGTTGATCCATCTTTCCGATCTGCATTTTGGACGAATCGATCCGGCAATCCCCGAGCCACTACTTCAATTCATCCGGGCGGCCAAGCCCGACCTGGTCGCCATCTCGGGCGATCTGACTCAACGCGCACGCACCGCCGAATTCATGGCCGCCCGGAAATTTGTCGATGCGATTCCGTTCCCAAAAATTGTCGTCCCGGGAAATCATGACGTGCCGTTGCACAATTTATTTTCACGATTCTTTCGCAGACTCGACCGTTATCAGCGCATTATTTCTGCCGACCTCGAGCCGTTTTATATCGACTCGGAGATCGCAGTCGCAGGCATCAACACGGCGCGGGCACTGACGTGGAAGAACGGGCGAATTAATCGCCAACAACTCCAGCAACTTCTCAGCCGATTCGCGACGGTGCCACCGACTCATGCAAGAATTGTGGTGACACATCATCCGTTCGACCTGCCACCCGGCGCGAAAGGAGATCGTGTTGTCGGGCGTTCCAAACTGGCGATGAGGATGCTGGCACAATGTCGTGTTGATATGCTTCTCGCCGGACATTTCCATCTCGGCGCGATCAGCCAGACGGCGACCCGCTACAACATTGATAATTACTCTCCGCTCATCGTCGCCTCAGGTACCAGCACTTCCACGCGCTGGCGCGGGCAGCCTAATTCGTTAAATTTAATTCGAATCAACGAAAGTAGCATCTCGATATCACAATACCGGTGGGGATCCGAGCGCTCTCTCTTCGATCTTTTTTCGACGGAGACCTTTGTTCGCGCCGAAAATGGCTGGGTCCGGGCTTGATGAATTTTGCAAAACGATTCGAGCGGCAAATTCGGTTTCTACAAAATCGGCTCTCGCCGGAAGGCTATGCCGGACTTCACCTGACCGTCGGAGTTTTCGTTGTCTTGATTGCCGGCTGGGCTTTCGGCGAAATCGGGGAGGATTTGGCTTCGGGCGACCCTCTTGTGCGCGTCGACCAGCAACTCGCAGCCTGGTTTCACGAACAGGCCACGCCCGCGATGATTCACTTCGCAAAAACAATCACCTTTTTTGGTTCGGTGGCGTGGGTAGGTGTGAGTTCTGTTTGCCTCTTACTGTTCTTCATTTCCAGGCGGGCGTGGCTCAACTCATTACTGGTCGCGCTCACCATGGGTGGCGGCAGCGCTCTCAATATTCTGCTCAAACACTTTTTCCATCGTCAGCGCCCGGTCTTGGAAAATCCACTGGTCACACTTTCCAGCTACGGTTTTCCCAGCGGCCACACCATGGGAGCAACACTCTTTTATGGCTTGCTCGCATTATTGATCGCCGCACTGCTGAAGAGTCGCGCTGCTCGCGTCCTCTGTTTTTTCACAGCGGCCTTGATCACCCTGCTGGTCGGACTCACTCGGATTTACCTCGGCGCACATTATCTCAGCGATATTCTCGGTGCGATCGCCGCCGGTGTCTTATGGCTGGCGGTTTGTTGGACTGCCGTCGAAATTCTGCGCCGCCGCCGCGCACTCTGAGATTCATGCGCATTCAAACAAGTCTTTCCGGCGCTTCAATACGATAGATTGGCATGGTCGCGATGTTGCGCAGAAAAAAGCGGCTAATTGCTACGAGCGTGGCGGCCGTTCTCCTGTGCGCAGGAACAATCACCATCGGCTGGCTCAATCCGAGGCTAACGCGGTTTGTCGAGAGCGATCAGTTTCGCAGGGAACTCGAGAAAGAAACCGCCAAAGGTTTGCATTTCCAGGACGCGCATTACGCGCCGATTCATCGCACCGGGACGTGGACGGCGGAGTGTGCGGATTTCACGGCGGACAACGGACGGAAAGCGATGAAGAAAATCGATGCGCACGGGATTACCGGATCGTTCAATCCGTGGGGAATCTTTCGCCGGCTTTGGCAGATCGATCGGCTGCACATTCAATCCGGCGAAGTTGGGATCCAAGTTTATGAGCCGGAACCGGAACCTTCGCCCGCAAAACCGTGGTACGCGGTTTTTCTGCCGGAACGAGTTTACTTGAATCGTGTGGAATCGGAGCCCGTCGATGTGACCTGGCGATTTCGCGAAAAACGCGCAGGTTTCTTCGGAACTCGCCTTCTTATCACGCCGCACGGGCGCGATTTCGAATATCAGGCAAGTGGGGGCGAATTAAAAATGGCGTCTCTGCCAGAGCTGAGTCTGCGCCACACTCATTTGCTCATCACCAAGACATTGCTCGAGCTTTATCAGCTGGAGTTGCAACCGAGCGGGCAAACGCGTGGAAGCTTGCGCGCGTCAGGAAAAGCCGGAACACGCGATGATCGCCACATCGATTTCAAATTCGAGATAGACCGGATGCCGGTCGCTGATTGGCTTCCTGATACCTGGGCTCAGCATGTGAACGGCGTCGCCTCTGGCAAAGTTTTGTGGCGAGGCGAAAATCCAAAATTGGAATCTGCGATGGGCGAAGCGAATCTCCGCGTGGTCGATGGCTATATTCAACATCTGCCGTTTTTGGAGAAGCTCGCGACAATTACAGGTGAAAAGGAACTGACGCATCTAAGAATGGACGTCTGCTGGGCTGAGCTCGAATGGCACTATCCAAGCATAGGGATCAAGGGATTCACATTGGAGGAGAATGGGAAGTTTCGCGCCGAAGGAGAAGTTGCGGTTCAAGAAGGGAAATTACATGGGACGATTCAGCTTGGCGTCGCGCGCCGTCTGCTTGCCTGGCTACCGAAGCCGGAAGAAGTTTTCCCGCGGGAAAAGGGCGGCTATCTATGGACAGCGGTGCATTTGTCGGGAACGATCAAGTCGCCCCAACAGGACCTGACCCCCCGCATTGTCGAGGCAATCAAGGAATCGCCAACTGCCGCGCTATCTATCCTATTTCGGCAATTTGGCGAATGGCTGAAAAATGCATCCACGCGCGAGTAGATGAGCGTCCGCGAAGTTTGGGAATCGGAATGGAACAAAGGCGGAGCGCACATCCCGGGATTGGTTATTATCACGCCATGAGCGGCGTTCTGGCCATTCTCCTGGTTGTGACCGGAATGGCAGCCTCCAGTCAGGTTGAGCTTTCTTCAACACCGAGCGCAGATGCCGAGAATTGGCGACTGGCCAGTCAAAGTGGAGGCATTAAGCTTTACAGCCGCATCCATCCCGGCTCGTCATTAAAGGAATTCAAAGCCGTCGGAGTGATTGAGGCGCCCACTCGCGCAGTGCACAACGTGCTAAACGACGTAGAAAATTATCCCAAGTTCATGCCGTTTACCGCCGAATGTCGAATCATCAAGCGAAGCGGTGAGTCGATTTACGCCTACCAGCGGATCTCGCCCAAGATTGTAGGCGATCGCGATTACACCATTTGTATCCAGGAGAAGTCGTGGCTTGGAGATGGCGGCACCGTTTATTCCAAACGCTGGACGCCCGCGAATGAATTTGGTCCGCCGGAAACGAAGGGAGTTCTCCGCGTAAAGTTAACTGAAGGGAGCTGGTTGCTGGAGCCGGAGGGCGCTGGGAAAACGCGCGCAACCTATTCCCTGTATACCGACACCGGAGGCCGTCTCCCGGCTTTCATTGCCAACGCGGCCAGCGGAATCGGTATCCGGAGAATTTTCGCGGCGGTGCGTCATCAGGTGAAAGATTCAAAATATCTCGCGGACAAAGATTTCCTGGAAGGGTCGCGCTAACCGGCCGGACCTGCGCTGCGTCTCAGTATTTCCTTGCCCGCTCAATCAAGCGCGTTGAACGTTTTGTCATGAACACGAATCCCGCGTCCTATGCGCATCCGGAAGCGCTGGTGGATACCAATTGGCTCGAAAAACACTTGCAGGACGATGGGCTCCGGATTGTCGAATCGAATGAAGATGTTCTGCTTTACGACACCGGACATATTCCAGGCGCAGTCCACATCGATTGGCGGGCTGATCTCCAGGATCCGGTCATCCGTGATTACATCACGCCGGAGAAATTCGCCGAGTTGTGCAGCCGCAACGGTATCACTCCGGACACGACCTGTGTTTTTTACGGCGACAAAGCGAACTGGTGGGCGTGCTATGCGCTCTGGGCATTTCGTTTGTTTGGGCACGACAAAGTCAAAATCCTCAACGGCGGTCGTGAGAAATGGAAAGCGGAGCAACGCCCGATGACGCGTGAGACTTCAAAGTATCCCAGCAGCAAGTATCCAACCCCTAATAAGCGGTTCGATAAAGAGATTCGCGCTTTCGCGGATGAGGCGCTCGCGCAAAGCAAAGCGGGAAAGCCGCTGATTGATGTTCGGTCACCGGGCGAGTTCAAAGGAGATGTCACCCATATGCCGGAATACCCACAAGAAGGAGTCCTTCGCGGCGGTCATATTCCGGGAGCTAAAAGCGTCCCTTGGAAGACGGCAACGAACGACGACAACACGTTTAAGCCGGTCGAGGAATTGAAAAAGATCTATATCGAAAACGCGGGCGTGAAACCGGGCACAGACACGGTGGTGTACTGCCGCATTGGTGAGCGCTCCAGCCACACCTGGTTCGTTCTTACCTATCTGCTCGGGCTTGACAACGTGCGTAACTACGACGGTTCGTGGACAGAGTGGGGAAATAAGGTCGCTGCCCCGATCGAAAAGGGCGCCTGAATCAAGGAGGCGACCAGAGTTCGCCCCGGTCATCGTCGATCACGCAATAAAACTCGAGTGACAAAGCGGCATTGTGGAGGTCCCTCGCGTCCGCGCGGGATGACAACGCAGCGGAAAGGCCAGATTAAGCGCATTGCGCCACCATCACGAACTTCTGTCATCCTGAACGAAGTGAAGGACCCCACAAAGAATCTGGATCACAAGGTAGCCAGTGTGTTCCACGAAGTTTGGGCGAGGTCCCCTCGGTTTCGCTCGGGCTGACAAGGGTTATGCGCAGCTGGGAAAGTCGTCCGTTTAAATCCGCCGAATTCGCGGTAGAATAAACAGCCCCGAATGCTCGAAGAGCGCCCCTTGCCGTATGTATCCTCCCAAGCTTACCAAGATTATCGATCTATTCGAATCGCTGCCAGAAGACGAGAGGCGCGAGACGCTGGTCGCTTACGCCGATAATGCCAAAAAACAAGAGCCTCGCCCCGGCGAGAGTTTTGATCTGGAAGATGTTCGCAAAGACGAGGAATGCGCCGATACCGTCGGTGTTTACCTCCAAGTGGATGAAAACGGAAACGCTCACATCCGCATGAGTTTGGGACCGGAAGTGCAGACTTTGACGCGCGCCATGAGCGCGATTCTCTGCAAAGGTCTCGAAGGCGCTACGCCGCAGGAGATTCTAGATCTGCCCAGCGATTTTGTGACCCGAATCGTCGGCGCGGAACTGGTCCGGATCAGGAGCCAGACAATTTACTACGTGTTCACGCGGATCAAGAGCATCTGTAAAGTTTACCTCGATCGCCAACGCATCGCTGAAGTGGCTTAGAAGCAGGCTGTTCGGCAGGCCAGGTAGGCCTTGAGGTCGTTCTGTTCGGACGCTTTGCACATGCTTGTCGGGCATCGGCTTGACGGTCCCGTCCGGGTCATGGTTTCGCCAGGAATGGCAGTGATCTGAGTTCGAACGTGAAGTTCGGCCGAATTAATCTATCGTCGCGCTGCGCAAATGCCGAGGAATAATCAACTAAAGAAAATTTTGCTCATCGGGTCGGGTCCAATTGTAATCGGACAAGGGTGTGAGTTCGATTATTCCGGTGTGCAAGCGTGCAAGGCTTTGCGCGAAGAAGGCTATGAGGTGGTTCTGGTCAATTCCAACCCGGCGACGATCATGACCGATCCGGAATTTGCGGACCGTACTTATATAGAGCCGATCACGGCCGAAGTGATCGAAGCAATCATCGAGAGGGAAAAGCCGGATGCCCTTTTGCCTACGATGGGGGGACAAACTGCCCTGAATGCCGCGATGGAGCTCAATCGCAACGGTGCGCTTGCCCGCCATGGCGTCCGACTAATCGGAGCAAACGCGAAAGCGATCGCCAAAGGGGAAGATCGGCAACTTTTCAAAGAGGCGATGCTTCGGATCGGCCTCGACTTGCCGCTCTCGGCCGTGGCGCATTCATTAACCGATGCTGACCGGATCGTCGACGAGATCGCAAAGTTTCCCCTGATCATCCGTCCTGCTTTCACCCTCGGTGGAATGGGTGGTGGCATCGCGTACAACCGAGATGAACTAGCCGAGATTGTTGCGCGCGGTCTCGATCTTTCACCGGTCAACGAAGTGTTAATCGAGGAATCGCTCGTCGGCTGGAAGGAATTCGAAATGGAAGTCATGCGGGACGTGGCCGACAACTGCGTCGTCGTTTGTTCCATCGAGAACTTCGACCCGATGGGCGTGCATACCGGCGATTCCATCACCGTCGCTCCAGTACAGACCCTCACCGACAAGGAATATCAAATGATGCGTGATGCCGCTTTCGCCGTCATCCGCGAAATCGGCGTTGAAACAGGCGGATCGAATATTCAATTCGCTGTCAATCCGGACAACGGCCGGATGGTCGTGATCGAGATGAATCCACGGGTCTC
>JBEEGU010000234.1:0-4462 GCA_041167025.1 Verrucomicrobiota bacterium | reverse complement strand
GAGTTCGCCTTCAGGTTGATAACATTCACCTAACAACAGATAGGCCATGGCGAAATTGGGATCGAGGGCGACGGCGCGCTGAAAGAAGGGAATGGCGACGAGGTAATCATTTTGTAAATCGACGGCTTTGTTACCCAGGGCATAGGCTTGTAGCGCCTCCAACGACGAAGTGGTCGTATCTTCCGGCAATGCGTCGTACTTCTGAACTGACGCCAATGATTCGCCCAATTTTCTGCGCAACTTTGTCGCCCCTTCGCCGAGCGCCTTCAGGACCTGCTCCTTCCCAATTGCCGTCTCTTGTTCCTGGGCCAGCAGAGCGCCGCTGCGGCAGTTCACGGCTTTTAGAGACAAGACATACTGGGTCCCCAAGGAGGAAATGGATCCTTCGATCGTGGCGGCGCTGCCAAGACGTTGACCAACTTCGCGCGCCAGTTCAGGGGTGAGGCGCGCGTCCTTCAGCTGCGACATGAGCGTCAACGTCCGGGCAATGATCGAGTCAGAGACCAGACTTAAGAACGGTGTCTGCGTCAGCTGAGACGACAATCCTTGCCGGAGGGTGTCGTTAAAAACGGGATCACCGGTGGTGTTGGCGAAATCCGCGAGAACGATCGTGTCCTTGTCGGTGAGTCCCTTGGTTTGATGGGATCGATAATAAAATCCGGCCGCGATGGCCAGGGTAGCGAACAGACAAAGAGCCGCCATCTTGCGGAGCTTGTTTGTCCGCGCCGCTTTCGCCTGCCGGACCTTCTGCGGCGTCTCGCGATTACCGATCTCGTCGTCGCAGAAACTAACCAGAGAAACTTTGTGGCCGTGTTTTACTTCGCACTCGCCCAGGTCGCGCAGGTAAGGACGCCATCTGGGATATTGCTCCAGGTCGTCCGCCACTCGTTTGGAAACCAGGATATGACCGGCATCGCCGCAATCCATCACGCGTTGCGCTATATTAATACCGGCACCGGCGATGTTCGCCTGTTCGTTCAGGTCGGTGACCTCGTTGACCGGGCCGCTGTGAATTCCCATCCGTACTTTCAGTTCGGGATGACTCTTCAGTGCCTTGCTAATCTCGAGCGCGCACAGAACCGGTGCTTCGGGATTGTTCCGAAAGACGAGCGCACCACCATCGCCGGTCGGCAAACGCAGGACTTTGCCTTCGGCTTCCGCGAGTCGGACCTGCTCGGTTCCGCGCACGATCGCTTTGAGTTTTTGAATTTGATCGCTCTGCTCGTTGATGAACAATTTCGAGTAACCGACGATGTCGATGAACAAGACGTGACCAATCTCAAATTTCACGTCTGAGGAAGGCTCGGACGGCATGAGGTTTCGTTCTATCTAAAAACCCGAGATTCAACGAGCCCATTTTTGGCCCGACCATTTTTCTGCACAGAAACCGCGAAGCCTACGGGGTCCAGTACCTTTTTGTCACTTGCGGCTTTTTAGTAGCCGAAACGGAAAATCTCCGAAAGCAATTGTTCCTGGGTCGAGCCCCTGAAGCGGAGCATTTTGGCACCTTTTTGACATTGGCCTTAAATTACGGCGCAGAACAGCGCCAAATGGTTGTTTTTGCAGGTTACGGACCCCTCGGTTCTCCCCGAAACCGAATCGCGGGCTTCCCTAGGCGGATCAAAAGACTGACCGCCTTCCGAAATTCCCAGTTTCGGTGCCCGACCTCCCTCCCGAGCACGTCCCCGTCCAGCCGTAAAGTTGGCTGCCGCCAACGCTGCCGTAAGGTTCGCGTCCGCAAACCGTATTTGATACCTTTTTGACACTGGGATAAGAAACGGCGTTTGAGACGAGGCACAGGGCCATCCTGGCCTCCCACGCGATGGAAGAGGCGAAATAATCATGGTCACGGGAACTGGCTCTATATAGAGATAAGTGGTGCCGCCGGAGTCGGACGAAAACCTGCGCCTGGAGATCGGGCATGTCCTGTTCATCGACATCGTCGGTTACTCGAAGCTCTTAATCGAGGAACAGAAGGAGCGGCTGAACCAGCTCACGGAGATCGTGCTGGCGACGGCGCAAGTGCGCGACTCGACCGACGAACAACTCGTCAGGCTCCCGACCGGCGATGGAATGGCGCTGGTCTTCCATCACAGTGCGGAAGAACCGGCCCGGTGCGCGCTCGAGATTGCCGAGGCGCTTCGGAAGCACCCGGAACTTCCCGTCCGCATGGGCATTCACAGCGGACCGGTGAGCGAGGTGACCGACGTGAGTGGGCGCATCAACATCGCGGGGGCGGGCATCAACATGGCGCAACGGGTGATGGATTGCGGCGACGCCGGGCACATTCTCCTCTCCCAGCACGTAGCGGATGATTTGGTGCAATACCGGCAATGGGCGCCGCGGCTCGTCGACTTGGGTGAGTGCGAGGTGAAGCACGGCGTCCGGCTGCGTTTGGTTAATCTCTACGCTGAGCCGCTGGGCAACGCCGCACTCCCGCAGAAGTTTCAACAGGGCACACAGAAGCCCGCTGCGGCAAAGCCAGCGCGGCGCAGTATCGGATGGGCCGCGGCCATGTTGCTTCTGGCACTCCTCGCCGGCGCTCTCTTCTTCTTCATGCGAAAAACGCCGCCGCCGCCAGTCACCGCGACAGCCGCAGAGAAAAGCATCGCCGTGCTTCCTTTCGAAAACCTGAGCAGCGACAAGGAGAACGCCTACTTCGCCGAAGGTATCCAAGACGAGATTCTGACGCGTTTATCCAAGATCGCCGCGCTGAAGGTCATCTCTCGGACTTCAACTCAGAAATACAAGAGCGCGCCGGATAACTTGCGCGACGTAGGCAGGCAGCTAGGCGTGGCAAACATCCTGGAAGGCAGTGTGCAGAAAGTTGCCAGTGCCGTGCACGTCAATGTGCAGCTCATTCGCGCTTCTAACGACGAGCATCTCTGGGCCGAGAGTTACAATCGCAAGCTTGATGATGTTTTTGCCGTCGAAGGCGAAGTGGCCGGCGCGATCGCTGAGCAGTTGAACGCAAAGCTCAGCGGCACGGAAAAGCAGGAACTAGCCGCCAAGCCGACGAATAACGCCGAAGCCTACGACGCTTACCTGCGTGGCCTCGCGTTTTTCGAGCGCCCGGATTTACTCGAGGCCGATTTCCAGAGCGCAATCCAGTCGTTTGAAACCGCGGTCCGCCTCGACCCGAATTTCGGCCTCGGGTGGGCGCGATTGTCGAATACGCATTCCAGTTTATTTTTTAACAACGATTTTTCCACAGCGCGTCGTGAGGCCGCGCACACCGCTTTGGATAAGGCTGTGCGCTTACAGCCCGATTTGCTCGAGACGCAGCTTGCGGAAGCTTACTTTCACTACCTGGTAGAACGTGACTACGACCGCGCTCGACACATCTTCGAACAGATCCGCCTGCGCTCGCCTAATAACTCCGAGGCACCCCGCGCCCTCGCGCTGATCGCGCGTCGTCAGGGTCGCTGGGACGAAAGCCTGGCGCGTTTCCACGAAGCGATCGAACTCGATCCCCGCAATCTCAAGGCGTTGATGTGGGTGTCTGATACCTATCAGGCGTTGCGCCAGTTTCCCACGGCGCTCAAGTTTATCGACCGCGCTTTAGATATGGCTCCGACAGACAACGCCGCGATCGCGCGGAAAGCAGCCATTCACCAGGCGATGGGTCAGTTAGAACAGGCGGATGCTGTCTTAGTCAAGATCCGCATCGACGCCAACGACGGGTCTTCGTTCGGCATCGCCGCTAATCAATTGTTATTGCAACACCGTTATCCTGCCGCCATCGCGCTGATGCAGTCCTGCCTCGCCAAAATGAGCGCGTCGCAAGTCCTTGAACGCGCTCAGGCATTGTTCGGGCTTGGAGAACTTCAGCGCTTTACGGGTGACACCGCGAACGCGAAAGCAAGTTACTCGCAGAGCCGGGAGCTCCTAGAGGCGGTCTTGCGTGAGCAACCGGACAATGCCGCTTTGGTTTCTGCACTCGCTCAGACGGATGCTGGGTTGGGAGAAAGAGAATTGGCCATGAAGGAGGCCGAGCGGTCGATCGAACTGCTACCTGCCTCCAAGGACGCATTAGCCGGCCCTGCTCTCGAGGAAGTAAGGGCGCACGTGCTCGCCCGTTTCGGTGAAAAGGAGGGCGCGATAGCGGCGCTGCAACATCTGTTGGCCACTACTTACGGTATTGGTGGCCCGCCCATCACACCGGCTCTACTCCGCCTTGACCCAAGTTGGGATAACCTGCGCGACGATCCGCGCTTCCAGAAGCTTTGTGAAGGTAAGTAACGGTGAAAGTAGTACACTAGATGTCCGCTGACTCTGCCGCGGAGGCAAGATTCGAGATGCGTCTCGACTGTGCCAAGAAACCCGCGCGCCTCATCGCTTCGGTTTATTACGCCCGTGGCTAGTGCATCCGATATTGACGCCCATTTTAATAGTGTCGGCTCCACTTTTTCAAAGTGGAGCCTAGCCCGTTCACTCCCCTTTTGTCACTTACAGCTGATTT
>JBEEGU010000233.1:0-2861 GCA_041167025.1 Verrucomicrobiota bacterium | reverse complement strand
TGATTGAAGGCGAAAGCGGCACCGGCAAAGAACTGGCGGCGCATGCCATTCACAATCTGAGCCGCCGGAACAAGGCCAAGTTTGTCGTGGTGCATTGCGCAGCGCTCTCGCCGCAATTGCTGGAAAGCGAATTGTTTGGCCATGAAAAAGGCGCCTTTACCGGTGCGAGTGAGCGGCGAATTGGAAGATTCGAGCAAGCGAATGGCGGAACCATTTTTCTCGATGAAGTCGGCGAAATCGATCCGAGCACCCAGGTCAAATTGCTTCGCGTCATGAGCGAACAGCGAGCTTTCGAACGCGTGGGCGGAAATCAAACCCTGCGCGCAGACGTGCGTATCATCGCTGCCACCAACAAGAATCTCGAAAAATTGGTGCAGGAAGGAAAATTTCGGGACGACCTGTTTTTCCGCCTGAACGTGGTTCGCATCACAATGCCGCCGCTCCGGGATCGAAAAGAAGATATTCCGCTTCTCGTCCGTGGCTTTTTGCGCCATTTCTGTAAGGTCAATGACAAGCCCCCACTCGAACTTACCGCGGACGCAATGAACGCTCTTCTCACTTATGACTGGCCCGGCAACGTTCGCGAATTACGCACCGCGATCGAACACGGCGTCGTGATGGCAACCGGGTCAAAAATCACGGTGCGGGATTTGCCGATGGCGGTGCGGCACGCCGCCGGCGCATCGCTCCCTCGCGGAATTTCGGCCACGCGCGCGTTTGGTGAAAAGCTAAGCCCGCTTGATCTGCATGAGACCGAACGCAAGCTCATCCTTCAGGCGCTTGCCACTTCGAAGGGTAATGTGACGGCCGCCGCCAAAAAGCTCGGAATCAGCCGGCGCACTCTTCACCGCAAGATAAACGAAATGAATTCGGAGAAATCGGAGACGAGCGGAACTCCCGCCGAAGAGGAAAAACAAAAAGATGCCAGGTAGCGCCGATTTTATTCAAAAGATGGTCCATGCGTTGGAGGTCGGCGGCATGGCGGTTTGGATCCGCCGCGTTCTGGTCGTAGTCGCCATTTTGGCGCTGGCATTCTATTACCTTTGGAACTTCCGCGGCCTTGCCACGTCGCAGGGTATGGACCAGGCCCAGATCGGACGCGCGATCGCGAGCGGACAGGGATGGTCGACCAATTTCGCGCGGCCCCGTGCCGTTGGCCAACTCAGGGCGGGAAATCGTGATGTCGCACACAACGTGTGGCTGGATACCTACAGCGCGCCGCTCCCTCCCTTGGTCAATGCCGTCGCGCTATTATTGGTCAAATCTCATTGGAAAATGGCCCCGACCGATCTCTTATACGCTGGCGACAAGGCGATCGCGGCGATGTCGATCCTGCTCTTTTTGCTTTCGGTGGTGGTCCTGTTTTTTTTGACCCGTCGCCTGTTTGATCAGCCGCTGGCTCTCTTAGTGTGCGCCTTGGCCCTGCTCTCCGACACGATCTGGCAGTATTCCCTTTCGGGTCTGCCGCAAATGCTGTTGTTGCTCTTATTCAATGCGACCCTTTACGTCTTGGTTCGAGCAGTTCAGGCAAGATATGCGGGCGAGCCAGTCACGCGATGGTTGCTTGCCAGCGGTCTTGGCTTTGGGCTGCTTGCCCTGACCCACGCGCTGACTATCTGGATCTTTGTCGCCGCGCTGATCTTCTGCGTTCTCTTTTTCCAGCC
Organism: Verrucomicrobiota bacterium; assembly: GCA_041167025.1. GTDB lineage: Bacteria > Verrucomicrobiota > Verrucomicrobiia > Chthoniobacterales > UBA10450 > DATFCK01. The sequence goes on along the minus strand of JBEEGU010000233.1, from coordinate 1,197 downwards.
GCGCGGACGCGGCGGGGCTGTGGTTTTGGCGGTGTTTCTCGTTGTTTATGCTCCGTGGTTAATCCGGAACTATGTCGTTTGCGGAAACCCGGGTGGCCTTGCCTCCTACGCTGTTCTCGATGGCGTGGGATATAGTGAGGCGGGCTGGATGCGGCGAGTTGATGTCGATTGGGACAGCGTGAAGCCCGGAGCGCTTTTGCATAAGTTGACCGGAAATCTTCTCCCACAGGCCGGCCGCATTTTCGAGTACCTCGGCTGGAGCGTGGTCGCGGCGGCGTTTTTCGCGGCATTACTGCACGGCTTCAAACGCCCGGACACAAACGCGGTTCGCTGGCTGGTTCTGGCGATGTGGGGCGGCGCGACCTTCGGAATGGCGGTCTACGGGATGAAAGACGAACAAGGCTTCGCGGCGAACCAATTGCACCTGATTTTTATTCCGATCATGACCTGCTTCGGGCTCGCCTTCCTGCTGGTGCAATGGAGCCGGCTCGAGGTCAATATGCCGCTCGCTCGCGTCGCATTCCTTACTTTTCTTTTTCTCTTCTGCGCGTTTCCGATGATCAACACCATGTTGCTTTCAGGCAGAAAGGCGAAAATCGTCTGGCCACCCTACGTCCCCCCTTACATCGCGGTGTTGCATGACTGGATGAATCCAAATGAAATCACCGCGTCGGACATGCCTTGGGCGATCGCTTGGTATGCTGATCGGCGGAGTGTCTGGGTACCGGATACTCCTAAGACCTTTTCTGAGTTGAGTGATTACGCAAGCTTGGGCGGACCGATCAATGGCCTTTATCTCACTTCCATCAGCGGCGCTTCGAACACCTTGCGCGACGTCGTGAAAGGCGAATACAAAGACTGGGCGCCACTGATCGAACGTTCCGCGGCGATGGACAAATTTCCAATTGCTTTGCGCTCGCCGACATTACTCGGCCTGGAAAACGAGTGCATCTTCTTCAGCGACCGAGATCGATCGAAGCCCAAGCCGAAATAGTGCAGACAAAGAAACTTTTCGGAACGGATGGCGTCCGAGGGATTGCCAATGTCGAACCGGTCACGGCGGAGACCGCGCTCAAACTGGGGCGGGCGGCAGCTCATGTGTTCACCCAGCTCAATCCGCGCACCATCCCCGAGGACGCCCGTCCTAAAATCGTCCTGGGCAAAGATACTCGCCTTTCCGGTTACATGCTCGAGAAC
>JBEEGU010000232.1:0-4396 GCA_041167025.1 Verrucomicrobiota bacterium | reverse complement strand
GGCGAGAATTGTCGCGCGTGAAAAAAAGGAAAACCGCGAGGCTTGGACGGTAGAAGGCTTGGTTCATCCCGGACTGAAGAGGACCCTTTTTACCTTCAAACAGGGATCACTTTTCGGCGTTGAACTTCAATACGAGTATCCTGATAGAACGATCGAATGGTACAACCAGCGCATGGGTGAAATTCGACGTTACTTCGATGCCAAATTTGGCACCGGAAAATTGGTGTCGCGTTCGCGTGACACCGATTCAGACGTCATTCAGACCCTGGTAGGCTACCAATGGATGGTCGGAACGACGATGCTCGAGCTCTTTTATTTCTCAGCCGAACGCGGCCCGAATCTTTACCGAACGATCAGCGTCGATTACAAAGCCCTTTGATCGACCAGTGGATGGCGCTCCCGCTTGCCCGCCTCGGTTTCTTTTTGCATTCGTTTTAGCCGGCTGGCTAGAGCTGCCTTCGCCGCCGAACTCATGCGGTCGATAAAAAGAATCCCGTTCAGATGATCCATTTCGTGTTGCAACGCTCGCGCCAAAAGACCTGTCGCTTCCAATTCAATGATGGAACCGTCGAGCGTTTCCGCGCGCGCGACGACGGACTCGGCCCGTTCGATTTCGCCGGTAATTTCCGGAAAGCTTAAGCAGCCTTCGATTCCGGGGACGGTTTCAGTTCCGAGAGTGATCTCCGGGTTGATCAGGACGAAGGGCGACGCGGCCTTGGGATCGACATCTTGGCCGTTTAATTTCAACGTGCTCGGCCGATCTTCGACTCCGGAGACATCCACCACAGTCAATTGCAGCGCCTCGCCAATTTGTTGCGCTGCCAATCCCACGCCGTGAGCATCGTGCATCGTTTCGAGCATGTTCATCGCCAGTTCACGGATGCGATCGTCGACCTTCTCAATCCGCTTCCCTTTGGCACGCAAAACCGGACTTCCGTACTGCAAGATCGGAAGCCTCATTTCTCTTCTTTAGTGAATGCCGGGAGATTTTTCACGCCGGCAAGTTTGAGCGCGTCCATCACTTTAATAATGATGCCAAAAGACGCCTTTTTGTCGGCCTGCAAAGCTAACGAGGAGCGCCGCGTGGGCGGCAAACTGCGCACGGCCGCTTCCAGCTCATCGATTCCGAGGGCGTGCCCGTCGAGCTTGATCTCATCGTTCTGGTCCACGCTGACGATGGCGTGCTCGAGCTCAGCCGGAGCGGCGGTTGCGGTTTTCGCTTCAGGCAGATTGATCTGAACTTCGGGCTGGTCCTTTTTGAATGTGGTCGAGACCACGAAAAAAATCAGCAGAATCGTCAGGACATCGACCAGTGAAACGATAATAATCGAAGGGGCGCGCCGTTTTTTGACAGCGAATTTCATGACGTTGTCCTGGCCGGTTTATGCTACCGGTGCCCGCGCAGGCATGACCGATTTTGCCGCTGGTATCTCGCCAGCTACCCGGCCGAAATACAGTTTCGAAAGAAGATCAGTCACGAGCGATTCCATTTCCACCGACATCACTTCCACTTTTTTGGAGAAATAGGAGAACGCAACCAGGCTCGGCACCGCGATCCCCAAACCAAAGATGGTGCAAGTAAGCGCTTCGGAAATTCCGAGGGCGATACGCTTGGCGTCGCCCGCGCCGGCACTCAATCCCAGGCTGGCAAACACGTGAATCAAACCCGAAACAGTTCCAATCAATCCGATCAAGGGCGCAATGCCGGTGATGACCTCGAGAACGACGAGACCACGTTCAAGGCGCACCATTTCATGGCGGGCGCGCGTCTGGACAGCTTCGACATTTTCGGAGCGCGGCCAACGCAGGTGAGCGAGGGCGACACGAACGATCCGCGCCAGCGACGAACCGTCATGGTGGACAATCCGTGCCAGGCGCTCGGCGCTGGCGCCAGGAACAAGACGCTCCATCTCGCTCTCCACTACCAGCGGAATCACAAGTTTCTCCCGAAGAGCGATCGTGCGCAGGATGATCGTTGTCACTGCGACAATCGAACAGAGCAGAAGCGGCCACATAAAAAGGCCGCCTTTTAGAAAGAATCCGGTCAGGCTCTGCAATGTTTCAGGCATGGTTGGAAAGGGGGCAATGGCAGGTCAGTTTGGATAAATAATGAAGTTCATTCCTTCGATTTCCAGTCCTTGCGCCGGCAAAGTATCTGACACGTCGTCGGGAATGGGGGGAAGATGCGATTCGATTATCGATTGCAAACAAATGTTAGCAAACGTTTCATTCGACGTGTTTTCGATAATTTTTAGATTTTTAATCGTTCCGCTGCGATCGATGAAAAAATGAACCTGCACCGTGCCAATCGTGACCAGGTCATTCCTCGATTGCACGTAAGCATACCAGCGCGAACCAATCGCGTCCTTGAGGATCTTTTCGTACCGTCCCAGCGGCGTCCCGAGGGCGTTCACCGAAGAGATGCCGCGATTGGAAATGCTTCCGGAAATGCGCGTCTGCTGCTTTTCCGGCCGATAAGCCGAGCTGGGTTGTTGCGGTGCCGGAGTGCGCTGCGGCTGGGGCGGCGGTGGAGTCGGGCGCTTGGTCAACATGGCCAATTGGTCAGCCGCAGGCGTAGGCGCGATGGTTGGCGCTTGCGATGGCTTGGGGGTCTCCTGCGGTGCCACCGTCGGTTGGGCCTGCACTCCCTGGTTCGGCACCGAATAATGCTGAGTGTCGAACTCCACGCTTGGTCGGTCCTTGCCTTCCTGTGACGGCAGAGGAAGGCCGCCAGTCGCGGCCGCCTGGCTGGCTGCGATCGAATTGGCATTGGATTCGAACGTCTTCTCCTTGGGGGCTTCCTTGGTCTCCCTCGCCGGATCCGTTTCCATGAACATGTTGTTCTTCGGCTTAACCGGAGCTGCCGGCGACGTATCGACAATCGTCAGTTCCACCGGCTTATCTTCCACCGGCGCGGTCGCGGGACGAACTCCTCCGAGAATCGCGAGGACGTACCCCACGATGAGGTGAATGACGACCGCAGCCGCAAGCGCCCAAAAGATCTTTCGTGCTTCCTGTTTTCGTTCCGTCGCCAGCTCTCCCACCGGCGAAAACATCATTTCCGCACTCGTCATGAGCGGAATCTACCTATTTCGAGGCAGGGATTTTCCGAGGGAAAGTCACACATTGGCAGAGGGAAATTTATCTCAGGCACCCGCTCGTGACAAATTGCCCCGTTTTGCAGCACGGGGCCGCTTAGGCGACCGAAGCGCCAACTTAAGATTAGGCGAAGACCGCGCGTTGCGGTCTCGTATTTCACCGGTCCGGGCATGATGAAACAAATACTGCTGCGCATACCCGCCATATTCTCCGAAATAAGTGTCCGAGAACGCGCGCAACGTTTTCGACGTCGGTTTGCGTTTCCTAACAAAATAGCTTCCTCGCAGGACACGTTCAATCCAGACATCGATCGGGAAAGCTCGCAGGCGTTCGTAAGCGAAGAGCATGACACAATTAGCAACCTTTGCGCCGACGCCGGGCAGCTCGCAGAGGCGCGTTTTGAGTTCCAGATCGGATAACCCGGTCCAATCATCCAGATCAGCCTTTCCGTTAGCGACCAGCCGGGCCGTTGCCAGAAGATTCTTTGCCCGGTAACCGAGGGCGCATTCGCGCAGTTCTTTTTCCGAACAGTCAGCCAAGCGCTGCGGCGGGGGAAAAGTGCTCACCAAATGCGGGCCAATGTTGCGCGACTGGCCGAAACGAATCCGTAAGGCGCGCGAGATTTGCCGAATGTGAGCGACCTGCTTCATAGACGAACAAATGAAGGTTGCGAGGCATTCCCATTTTGGCTGGCGGATAATGCGAAGACCGCGACAATAATCGCGCGCGACATTCATCACCGGATCGTCCGGAAACGAGCCGCAAATTTCGGTAAGCGAGTGATCCAACGCGAAGTAATTCGCTACTGTCGCGGCGGAAGCGCCGTTTATGCGCAGCCCTTCGCCATCCTGCTCCACGTAGACAGCGGCGGCGTCTACTGCCCCACAAAATCCATTGCCGGCTGCTTCCCAATGAAAGACCTGGCCCGAGTTTAGGGTCATTGCGAGATTGAAATCAGGCGCGGCGACTTTAGTTGGCTTCATCAAAGATTTCTCGCCACAGGTTAACACCGATTAAACACAGATAGATCAGTGAGACCAGAACCAGATAAACTCGTTCATCTGTGGCTAAGAAAAATGCGGATTGCGCCCGGCGATATTTCTGGCAGCTAATCACAGATGGACGCGCGGTTGACAATCGATGCGGTAGTTCTGTTCGCTTACTTCATCGGCATTGTCATATTGGGGCTTTGGGCAGGACGACGAAATCGGAACCTGGAGGATTTTTCACTCGGCTCGCGCTCGATTCCGTGGTGGGCCGTCCTCGCCTCAATCATCGCGGCGGAAACCAGCGCCGC
>JBEEGU010000231.1:0-6672 GCA_041167025.1 Verrucomicrobiota bacterium | reverse complement strand
GATGAGCCAATTCGTGTCGTAATGTCCGGTCAATCTCGTCAGGGCCGTGCTCGTGAAGCCGGGGATTCAACGAGATATGGTTTGCGTGGTAATCGGCGCGCCCGGCGCAGCTTCGCATTCGTGAGCGCCATTCCACGCGCACACTGCCGGCGATCGCCGCAGCTCCCACGTCGCGCAGAAGTTCTTTGGCCCTCGATGTTAATACGGCGTCGGGACCGCTCGGCGGCGGTGATTGCAGGGCAACCGCTCCGGTTGCCGCTTCTAAAATCGGCAGGCGGAGCGCCCGCCCTACAACGGTTGCATCGAATCGTCGATCGCGATCACGATTCTTGCCGCGAGCGGTAAAGATCAGTTCGAGCTGCCTAAACAACAGCATAGGCATTGGTCTTCCGGCTCGTTAGGCGACCGACAATTTGGGCGATAGCCTCGCCGGCGGCCTCAATCTCCTCTTGCGTGGTTTGCTTGCCTAGCGAAAATCGAACGGCAGACCTGGCGCGCTCGATCGGCAGACCCATCGCGAGCAATACGTGTGACGCAACGACCGACCCGACCATGCAGGCTGAACCGCTGGAGGCGCACACCCCTTTTAAATCCATTGCGATCAGCAGCATTTCCGAATCGAGGCCGAGAAAGCTGACGTTCAACGTGTTGGCCAGCCGAGCCGCCTCCGCTCCATTTTCTTTCGCGTTCGGAACACTCCTGGCAATCGATTCCGCGAGTTTGTCTCGCAGGCCGACTTGGCGCCTCTGTTCCTCTTCGTGATCGCGGAGGGTGACTTCGGCTGCGGCCGCCATTCCGGCAATTGCAGCAACATTCTCCGTTCCGGGACGCCGCTCGTTTTCGTGGGCGCCTCCGAACATGATCGGCTGAATGGATAGCCCGCCGCGCAAGAAAAGGAAGCCGGCGCCTTTTGGTCCATAGAATTTATGCGCCGCGAAACTGGCGGCGTCGACCAGCGAAATATCGATGTCGGTCTTGCCGAAGGATTGCACCATGTCGCTATGGAGCAGAACACCGCGATCGCGGCAGATTTCGGAAATTTTACGCATGGGCTGAATCACTCCAGTCTCGTTATTCGCGGCCATGATTGAGACGAGGCGCGTTTCCGGGCGAATGGCGCTCGCCAGTTGATCAAGATCGATCAGTCCATTTTGCGAAACATTCAACCACGTCACTTCAAAGCCTTCGCTCTTTTCCAAATGCTCGACCGCGTTGAGGACGGCGTGATGCTCGGCCTTGTTCGAAATAATGTGGCCACCGCGCGAGGAGCGGCAACGCGCCAGTCCCAGAACGGCAAGATTGCAGGATTCCGTCCCGCCGCCGGTGAAAATGATTTCGTGCGGCTTCGCTCGAATCAAGCCGGCTAACGTATCGCGCGCGTTATCGATGGCAGCACGAGCTTCCCGGCCAGCGCCGTGGATGCTCGAGGGATTGCCAAAATGCCGTTCGAGATACGGCAACATCGCCTGACGCGCCTCGTCGCACATCGGAGTGGTTGCGTTGTAGTCGAGGTAAATCAAAGTAGCGGCAACCTTCGACTTGCGGGATCAGGCAAACGCGAGTGGTGCGCTTGTGCTGCAACTGTCGGTTTCATTCGCTGAATTCGTCGCGGATGGTCGATACCTTGCGCTCATGTTTCGGCACAATCCGCAATTGTTTTTCCTCGTAATAAACGAGCGAATCCGGCGGCACACTTTGCACGAGAAAGACGTTGCCCCCAATGGTTGATCTTGCCCCGATCACAGTGGACCCGCCGAGCACGGTAGAGTTCGGATAAATCGTGACGTCATCTTCCACGGTAGGATGGCGTTTTCCACCCTTCTTAATTTTACCGTGTTCGTCCTTTTGAAAGCTGCGCGCGCCAAGCGTGACTGCGTGATACAACTTTACGCGTGATCCAATCTCACAGGTTTCACCGATGACCACACCCGTCCCGTGATCGATGAAGAAGTGGGAGCCGATAATTGCGCCCGGATGAATGTCGATCCCGGTGCGGCTATGCGCCCATTCGGTCATGATACGTGGAATGAGGGGCAGCTCCTTCAAATAGAGGACGTGCGCCATGCGCTGGATCGTGATCGCTTCCAGGGCAGGATAGGCAAGAATGATTTCCTCGTAACTCTTCGCCGCCGGGTCGCCTTCAAACGCCGCGTCGATGTCCGTCCAAATCATTTTCCGGAGTTCCGGCAGCTGTGACACGAAGACATCAAGAATTTCCTCCGCCTTGGCTTGTGTTTCCTCCGAACTGGGAAGCTCCCCCAGAGTCTTACAAAACTCTGGTTTAAGCAGGGCCTGTAATTTTTTCATCCGGCTCCGCGTGACGTCCGGCAGATCACCGGAGTCGAAGAGCGCTTCCCCACGAAACCCGGGAAACATCAGGCTCATAAGTTCCACGCAGGCCAGTTCGATCGCGGATCGCGAAGGCAGCATGGCAGCCGAAGCCAGGTAGTTGATGCCACCGGTTTCGCTATAAGTCTGCAGCAGTTCATCCACTGCATCCCGCGTCGCTACGTCCATTCGTGCCAAAATAGGCGACAGCGCCCGCGCAATCAAAAAAAGAAACTGGGATCGCGCATCAGGGGGGCGAATCCTCTCGGTGCCGCATATTCGTTTCGGCTTAGCGCGAAAACGCCTTCCGGGCTGGGGCTTCCTTTCCTCCTCGATCGAGGAGAGGGGAGGGTGAGGAGTCGAATGGGTGTCAGTGATTCTCTTCGCGCGCTGCCGCCAGCTAAAGAATCAATCCCTCACCTTAATCCTCTCCCTTTGAGAAAGGGCGAGGCAAAAAACACGCGCGCATATTTGTTTACGCTGATTCGCCCATGACGGCTGCTCCATTCGACGTTGGACATTGGGCGTTTTCTGCGGCCTCGGGAACCGCGTGACAAGATAGGCACTTCCTCTCCTGCTCCATCGAGGCGAGGGTGAGGAGTCGAAATGGTGCCAGTGATTCGCGTTCGAACCGCAGCCAGACAAAGAATCAATCTCTCGCCTTATCCATCGATGCAGGCGCGAGTGATTACATTTCCATGGCCGTTCGGTGAACGGCCTCTACCTGCTTCTGTAGACGCTTCGCTCTGCGAAACGCAATGCTCGCATGCCAAATTTGCGCGCGCCGCGTCCCCCCTGACGTCGACGTCTCTAAATTGGAGCGCTCCATTGGATGTTGGATGTTGGATGTTGGGCGTTGGACGTTGAGTGTTGGACGGTGGGCGTTCGGCGTTTTCTCGCGGTCTCCGAACGACATGTCGAGAGGGGGACTTCCTATCCTCCTCGCTCGAGCACAGGGGGAGGGTAACGAGTCGAACTGTCTCAGTGAGTCATGTTCGACGCCGCACCCCGGCAAAGAATCATCCCTCACCTTGGTCCTCTCCCTTTGGGAAAGGGAGAGGCAAAAGAATATCAGGCACCGCGCACGGTTAGGCGCAAAAATGATGTCCAGACGATGCACTGATCGAGATCGGACGTGTTCCGGATGGCTGCTCCTTGCCTGCCATTGAAAAGAACGACACACCTCCTAGGTTGGGGACGCGAATGAAATCTTTTGAGATCGTAGGATTGCCTCCCGATGAGCTGAATTCTTTCTTGTCGGCAACGCATCCGGATCCCTTTCGAATTCTTGGGCCGCATCGCTCCAGTGATGACCTGGTCATCCGGATTTTTCGGCCGGACGCGCAAAAGGCCGATATCATTGTAAACGGGGAGCCCCCCCAGGAGATTTCGGCAGAGAAAATTCATCGCGATGGCTTTTTTTGTGCGCGAGTGCCGGGAGCAAACCGGGATCTGGATTACCACATTCGATTCACCAGCGGGAATGGAACCCAATGGGTGGCACGCGATCCATACCGTTACGGGCCAATCATGGGGGAAGTGGATCTCCATTTGTTTGCCGAGGGACAGCATTGGCGGATCTACGACAAATTCGGAGCGCAACTGCGCACGATCGACGGCGATGCCGGAGTCTACTTTGCGGTGTGGGCACCCAATGCCCAGCGCGTCAGCGTCGTCGGAGATTTCAATGCGTGGGATGGCCGGGTCAATCCGATGCGGAAGCTCCTTGGCGCGGGCGTCTGGGAATTATTTGTGCCCGGTGTCGCGGAGCATGCGCACTACAAATGGGAAATTCGGACGCAGACTGGCGCGGTCTTATTGAAGAGCGACCCGTTCGCGTTTTTCAACCAGCACGGCACTGCCACATCGTCTCTCGTTTACAATCTGGAGCGCTACCAATGGAATGATCATGAATGGATGGAAGCGCGGCAGAAGCGCGACTGGCCAAACAGCGCGATCAGCACTTACGAAGTTCACCTCGGATCGTGGCGCCGTATCGCCGATGAAGGAAACCGATCGCTCAGTTACCTCGAGTTCGCCGATACTCTTTTACCGTACATCCTCGAGATGGGTTACACCCACATTGAGTTGATGCCGATCGCCGAGCATCCCTTCGAAGGTTCATGGGGTTATCAGGTCACGAATTATTACGCGCCCACGAGTCGTTTCGGCACACCGGACGAGCTCCGGCATTTCATCGACAAATGTCATCAGGCCGGCGTGGGCATTATCATGGATTGGGTCCCAGCACATTTTCCGAAAGACGCCTACGCCCTCGCCGAATTTGATGGGACGGATCTTTACGAACACATGGATCCGCGGCAGGGCGAACATCAGGATTGGGGCACGCTCATATTCAATTTCGGCCGCAACGAAGTGAGAAATTTTCTCATCGGTAACGCGCTTTTTTGGCTCGATAAATATCACATCGACGGCCTGCGCGTGGATGCCGTCGCGTCGATGCTTTATCTCGATTATTCACGCCAGCCCGGGCAATGGATTCCCAACGTGTATGGCGGCCGCGAAAACCTGGATGCGGTTTATTTTCTGAAACGCTTCAACGAAGTTTGTTACGAGCACTTTCCAGGAATCATGACGATCGCCGAAGAGTCGACAGCCTGGCCGGGGGTGTCGCGTCCAACTTATCTCGGAGGACTGGGGTTCGGATTCAAATGGAACATGGGTTGGATGCACGATTTTCTGCAATACATGACCCTCGATCCGATCTACCGCCGGTTTCATCACGGCAACATCACGTTCTCGCTGCTCTATGCGTTTCAGGAACATTTTGTCCTCGTCCTCAGTCACGACGAAGTCGTTCATGGCAAGCGATCGCTCATTTGCAAGATGCCGGGGGACGAGTGGCAAAAGTTCGCTAATCTCCGGCTCTTCTACGCCTGGATGTACGGGCATCCTGGCAAGAAGCTGCTGTTTATGGGTGGTGAATTCGGGCAGTGGCATGAGTGGAACCATAATCAAAGCCTTGACTGGCATTTGTTAAAGGAACCGCGCCACGACGGGTTGCGCCGCCTGGTCCAACATCTGAATTATACTTACAAGAATGAGCCGGCCCTGTGGCAGCAGGACGACAGTTACGAAGGATTTGAATGGATCGATTTTCACGACGCCGACAACAGCGTCGTTTCTTTCCTTCGCCGCTCCCGCGAAGGCGAAGTCGTTGTATTCCTCGTCAATGCGACCCCGATGGTGCGATACAACTATCGTCTGGGCGTGCCGGAGGCCGGGTTTTATCGCGAAATCATCAATACCGACGCGGAGACCTATGGCGGGAGTAATGTGGGAAACTACGGCGGTGCGCCGAGCGAGAATTCTGCATGGATGGGGCGCGAACATTCCATTCTGATCCATTTGCCTCCGTTGGCCACGCTGGCATTCAAGTTGGAAAAGCAAATTTCCCTGGAGGGACAGGCGCCGTCGTCTCCCTAATATAATCAATCAACTGGCCTTCCGGACCGGGTAGTAGGGCTGACACGTCGCCGGGCACAAAAATAAGCACGCAACGGCCGACGCGCTTCCCCAAATGCGTTCCAGCTTGACCATTCACGCGTTTCCCGCGATTTTCCTTTCCCTTCGCACCTTTCCCATGACGAAAAAAAACATAGCCGGCTTCACCCTGATCGAACTGCTTGTGGTCATCGCAATTATCGCGGTCCTGGCCAGCATTGCGTTGCCTGTGTTCAGTAGCGTGCAAGAGCGCGGCGCTCAAACGAAGGATCTCTCGAACGCCAAGCAAATCGCGCTCGCCTGCAAACTCTATGCGTCGGACAACGATGGGAAGTTTCCCGACAAGGATGGCACCTCGGGGGCCGACCCGCAGCCGGCCTTGGCCAACACCGATACTTCAAACAAGGCCTTCGCGCTTTTAGTTCCCAACTATCTTCCGACCGAAAAGCTATTTTATCTGGGTAAGTCGGCGTGGTCGCCCAACGTTCCAGATGAAAACATGACGAATCCGGGCGACCGGTGTGAGGCTTCGAGTAATAATTTTGCCTATGAAATGGGCCTGACCGAGATTTCCAATCCAAGTTTCCCGCTGGTGGCGGATGCTCCAACCACCGGCGGCGCGACTGCGGTCTACTCAACAGATACAACCAGAAAAGGCGGGGTTTGGAAGGGCAAAAAGGCTGTCATTGTTCGCGTGGACCAGAGCGGTGTGGTGGAAACATGCACGGTCAATGTGGCGGCAGGAACCTCGACGGTTGTCGGTCCAACTGGCGGCGCGACCAAGACTGACATTTTTGCGCCTAACGGGACCACTTGGCTGTCCGCTGCCGGCAACACCTTGTTGGTGCCCAACACGCCGTAGGTTGGAAGACCGGTTAA
>JBEEGU010000230.1:0-5004 GCA_041167025.1 Verrucomicrobiota bacterium | reverse complement strand
ATCTGGAAGAGGTATTGGCTCTGCCTGGCGGAAATGAGATTGTGACTGATCAAGTGCTTTATAATCTGAAACGCCGCGGGATCGAGTGGGACCTTCTTCCGTTCTGTCGCGCCCAGCATTTGCCAGTAATGGCTTATTCTCCGATCGAACACTCTGGCCGGACCCAAAAGAGAATGTTGGATGATCCGACTTTGCAATCGATCGCGTCACGGCACGATGCGACCCCGGCGCAAATAGCGCTCGCCTGGTTGATTCAGCAAGAGGTTGTTGTCATCCCAAAGGCGAGCACCTCGGAACATGTTCGGGAGAATCATGAAGCTTTGCGTCTTGTGCTGAGCGAAGCAGAATTAAGCGAGCTTGATCAGGCGTTTCCACCACCGGCCCGGAAGATTCCTCTGGAGGTGAAATGAAAACCGCAATCGTTAAAGCCCGGCCGGGGCACAAGCTCGCTTTATCCAAAATCGACCCTGACGATACGGGCAGCGCAACCAAGCAAGGTGCAGTGAAGCGCTTTGATGAACTGCGAGAAGAAATAAATGTGTTGCAGCAAAAATTGTATGCTGAGCATCGACAAAGCTTGCTGGTTGTTTTTCAAGCGATGGACACCGGGGGCAAGGATGGCGCAATTAAAACATTATGCTCCGGTCTGAACCCGGCCGGTCTTTGGATTAGGAGCTTCAAGGTGCCAACGCCGCCTGAGCTGGAACACGATTTTCTCTGGCGTGCGCATCAAGTGACCCCACCAAAAGGCATGATCGGAATCTGGAACCGTTCGCAGTACGAAGACGTGCTGGTGGTGCGAGTCCACAAACTGGTGAAAAAGAAGGTGTGGAAATCTCGCTATGATCAAATCAATCAATTCGAAAAAATCCTAAGCGAGAACGGAACGACACTGGTTAAGTTTATGCTGCATATTTCCAAAGATGAACAGAAAGTGCGGCTGCAGGCGCGACTGGATGACCCCAAGAAGCAGTGGAAGTTCCGGGTGGCTGATTTGAAGGAGCGCGCTTTGTGGAATGATTACCAAAAGGCCTACGAAGATGCGATCAATTGTTGCTCGACCGATTGGGCGCCTTGGTACGTCGTGCCTGCGAATCACAAATGGGCGCGGAATTTTGCTATCGCGGAGATGCTTGTGCGCGTTCTGAAAGAAATGGATCCACGTTATCCGAAGCTGTCCTTGAATCCTAAAACGGTGGTGATCGATTGAAATATAACCACGCTGCTCAGCTCATCAGAGCCATGAGGCGGCTGCGGCTGGTCACTTCCAGTTTCCGGAAAATTCCGTAGAGATGTTTCTTTACGGTGGCGACGCTGATGCCTACGCGATCGGCGATCTCGCGATTGCTGCAGCCTTGGCAGACGAGGTGGGTCAATTTCTGTTCGCGGGGCGTGAGCCGCGCGAGATGCGCCAGGTTGGCTTCGGCTCGTGGAAGGCCATGCGATCCATCGTGCCGCAGATCTTCGCATTCGATCAGAAATTGAGGACGAGCAACGCCGGCCGCGCTGAGGTGTTTTAGACTGATGGTCGCTCGCAGATGCTGCCAGCGTGGATGGTGAATGATTTCCGAGCGCAGGCTACGAGGCGGATTCACTCGTGCGGCGGTTTCCCAGCGCTCCTTGAGCGAACGGCAGACATCGAGAATTTCGGGTGGCACCGGTGAAGTCGCTTTCATTATCGTCGCCAATTCCGGTCCTTGCTCCCACAGCGCGCAAAATTCGCGGGCTGCCTGATTTTGATATGCGACCGTCAGGTTCCAGCGCAGAAGAATCGTGGGGAGAGGAAGGCGACTGAGGAACTCCTGGAGAGCGATCCGCGCCGCATGATCACGTTCGAGAGCACCGATCCGTCGGAGAGCGATTTGAAATTCAAAATAAAGGTCCCGGATCAACGCTATTTGTTTGTCGGTGAAGTCGTGCTGTTTGGCCGTGCGCATGATCACGATCACGGAGACGAGCTTCGTTCCGTCCCAGAAAAACATCCCGAGACCATAACGCGACTTTTCCGGTAACATGTATTGGCGATAGAAATCCGATTTCAGGAGCCTGCTTTCGGATGTGAAAACATCGCTCACCTGCACGAACTTGGTGCGTGGATGCGCGGCCAGATATTTTTCAATCGGCTTGGAATTGAACTGCCCATCCGGGATCGGCCGCGACCAACGTGTGACAGTCGGTAGAACCGGGTTGTGTTGCAGAGTCAAGCCAACAAAGGAATTTGGGATCGCGTTTTCGATCATTGATTTGACAGCGACCCAGAAGGAATCGACGTCGTTGGCACGATGCAATCTCAAAAAAGGTTTTGCTTGCTCCCGGCGTTTCGTGCGGTGGTCGACTGCCTGGCGAATGGCGTCGAGCAGTTTCTCGTGGCGAAAGGGCTTGGGTAGAAATTCGACTGCGCCGGCTTTCATCGCGTTAACCGACATCGGAATGTCCCCGTGACCGGTAATGAAAACGATTGGGATTTCAGTACCAGCCCGCTTCAGCTTGCTCTGCAAATCCAGACCGCTCAATCCTGGCAAACGCACGTCAAGCACAAGGCAGGCGACCGAATCGGGCCGCTTGCTTTCCAGAAAGTCGGCTGCGGATCTAAAACTTTGAACGTGAAATCCGCCCAGCTTAATCAAGCGCTCGGTCGATCGACGAAATGATTCATCGTCTTCGATAAGAACGACCATTTTATTTCCTTGGTGAACGAAGTTTGGCCGTGCCTGAAGGCAACGCACAATAAAACGTCGCGCCCGGCCCGCTGTTCTGTTCCGCCCACAAACGCCCGTTGTGCGCTTCCGCAATGGACCGGCTGATTGCCAACCCCAAACCCATCCCATCGGATTTCGTGGTGAAAAATGGTTCGAAAAGACGATCCGCGTCTATCCCGCCGATACCAGGGCCGGAATCTTGCACCGAAATCGTCATCGCCGATTTCCCGCCCAATTTGTCCCTCTCGGCGCGAATGGTCATCGTTCTTCTACTCTTGGCGACTGCAGTCATCGCTTGAATCCCGTTCATGACCAGATTGAGCAACATCTGCTGAAGTTGGATTCGATCTCCTCGAACGCGTAATCGTGCCGGCACCAGGTTTTTCATGCTGACTCCTGCTTTGTTTGCCGCCTGATGGGCGAGTGCTAAAACTTCCGCGATCAATTCGTCGACCAGGAAGGATTTTTTTTCCAAGATCGATCTTTTCGTAAGCGCGCGAATGCGCGTGATAATGGCACTGGCGCGGATGGCATCGTTGACAATGTCCAGCAGGGCTTCGCGTTTTTTTTTCTCCGAACCCGGTGTGTTCATGAGTTTGAGACAAACATTCCCATTATTGACTATGGCTCCGAGAGGTTGGTTGATCTCGTGCGCAATCGAGGCGGCGATTTCGCCGAGCGTGCTCATTCGTGTTACATGGGCCAATTCCGCCTGTACTTGCTGCAACTTTTCTTCCGACTGCCTGCGTTCCTCCACGTCCGTGTTCGTGCCAAACCATTCAAGCGTGTTCCCACTCTGATCGCGCACCGGCATGGCGCGGCAAACAAATCGACGATAGTGACCATTGGCCCCGCGAATCCGGTGTTCCATGTCGTAGGGTGCGCCTTTGGCGAAAGCTTTGCGCCATGCACTGCGCGCTGGCTCAATATCCTCTGGGTGCAAGGCAGCCCACCCGCCGCTTCGCAATTCGTTATCGTTCAAACCGGTGTAATCAGTCAGACGCTGGTTCCAATATCCAAGAGAACCGTCGACCCGGAAACTCCAAACTTGATGCGGGATGGATTCGGCCAGCAATCGGAAGCGGCGTCCGCTCTCCTGCAGTTTCTTCTCACCCTCTTTCCGTTCCGTGATGTCACGACTAATGGTGGCCAGGGCAAGCGGCCGGCCTGTTCCCTCTTCCCTAATCAAAAACACATTCACATGCATCGGGATCTCCGCCGCGGTTTGGAAATGACGCATTGGCATCTCGCCTTCCCACGCGCCTTCCCGCGCGATTTGTGGAAGGAGCGTCTCCGCCACAAATGTCCCATTCTCCTCCGTCATGTAATCGAAGATCGTGCTCGCTCCCTGGCCATTAAAGCCGACCAGTTTTTTGCCGGCATCGTTGACGAAAAGAACTTCACCCTCGAGTGAAGCCAGTCCAATAAAGTCGCTGCTGTTTTCGACAAGTGAGGCCAGCTTGCGGTGTTCTTCTTCCGCAAGTTTGCGCGCGGTGACGTCCTGAACCAGCCCGACGAAATAATCGACCGAACCGTCGTCGCGCCGCACGCATTGTGCGGCCATGATCGAGTCGACGATTCGCCCGTCCTTGCGAATCCACCTTTTGTCCAGTGTGTATCCATCGGTTTCACCCGCGATGACGCGATTGAACTGAGCGACATCGGCGCCGAGATCGTCGGGATGAGTCATTTCCGCCCAAGTCTTGCGCAGAAGCTCATCCCGCTCATAACCCAGAATGCGGCAAAGCTTATCATTCACTTCGATGCACCCTTTCGCTGGCGAGGTAATCGCCATTCCGATCAAACCCACCTCGAAGATGCTCCGAAAACGTTCCTCGCTGGCGCGTAAGGCTTGTTCCGCTTCCCTCTGGTCAGTGATGTCGCGCATGGTCGAGAGGAAATGGCGATCTGAACCGATTCGCACCACCTCGGTGTTGTAGGAGATCAGGCGCGGATGTCCGGCCTTGCTGAAAAAAATCGTCTCCTGGTTTGATAGAGATCCATGCTCGATCGCCTGAGAGAAGAATTGCGAACGTCGGCTGATATCGCGATTAATGCCCAGTTCGACGCTGGTTTTTCCGAGGACTTCGGCTCGACTGAAGCCGAAGATTTTCTCCCAAGCCTGGTTGACGTCGACGATGATGCCTTCGGGAAAGTTTTGAAGCGCGATCGCAGATGCAGCTTTGTCGAAGATGACAGAGAATTTTTGTTCGCTTTGCCGCAAGGCTTCGGCGGCCCGTTCTTTCTTGGTGCGCGGCTGGGCTGCTTCTGCGGCCCTACGCAGATCGTACTCCCGCGTCACCTC
>JBEEGU010000229.1:0-5289 GCA_041167025.1 Verrucomicrobiota bacterium | reverse complement strand
GCGATCAGCGGAGCGGTTCGGGCAACCTGACGGTAATGGGATTTGAGGTCGACACCACAGGTTTTACTTGTCCGAAACCTTTGCAGTCGGTTTTCGGCGCAGTGCGCCGCTGCACTGATTTTAACACCGTCGACATAGATTCCGATCTCGTGCACTGCCACACCTGGTACACCCACCTTGGCGGGATTCTCGCGAAGAAAAATTACGGCATCCCCCTCGTCATAACCGTCCATTCGCTCGAGCCATTGCGTCCTTGGAAACGCGAGCAACTCGGGGGTGGCTACGATTTTAGCGTTTGGGTGGAAAAAACCGCGCTCGAAATGGCGGACGCAGTGATTGCGGTTTCGCGCGGTACCAAAGCGGATATCGAACGCCTCTTTCAGGTGGATCCGGCACGGGTGCCCGTCATTTACAATGGTATCGACCTCGAAGAATACCGGAAAGTTGAATCGCATGACGCGCTAAAGCGTTATGGAATTGATCCGACCAAACCCTATCTGCTTTTTGTCGGACGAATCACGCGGCAGAAAGGCATCGTTCATTTGGTGCGAGCCATTCCGTTTATGGACAAGAATTTTCAGGTTGTGCTTTGCGCCGGTGCGCCGGACACACCGGAAATAGCGGCGGAAATGAAAACTGCCGTGGACGAAGCAAAATCGAAGCGGTCTGACATCATTTGGATTGAGGAAATGGTCGATAAGAAATCGGTGATCGAGCTTTACTCGCACGCAGCGGTTTTTTGCTGTCCTTCCATTTACGAGCCGTTTGGCATTATCAATTTGGAAGCGATGGCATGCGAAACCGCCGTTGTCGCCAGCGCAGTCGGTGGAATTAAAGAAGTCGTGGTTGACGGGGAAACCGGGTTCCTTGTTCCGGTGGAGCAAATGCAAGAAAGCCCGTTTGAGCCGCTGCATCCGGAGCAGTTTTCGCGCGATCTCGCCTCGAAAATCAACGTTCTCATGGCGGACCCGAAATTGCGTGAGAGGTTTGGCAAAGCCGGTCGAAAACGCGCTGAGGAAAAATTCGGATGGAGCGCGATCGCGCAGGAAACGAAAGCGCTATACGAATCGCTGGTGTGACCGTGCTCGCTCTTTTCATAGTGGAAGAGCGACAGCAAACCCTCGTCGCTGTCCCTGTAGCGGCCGTCTCCGACCCTCGCAGCAGGCCGCGAGTATGCGAGGTCCTTCACTTCGTTCAGGATGACAGGACAAGCGCGCTCTCCGCTTGAGTAAGACGCATGATATAAAACAATGTCATCCCGAACCTGCGAAGACGGTGACGGACCTCGCAACTGCAGTGAACGGTTTCTAGCTATATTTTCGCGATCAACAGCGTCGGCGGGAACTTCTGAGCGCGGCCGTCACGCGCTTTCGAAATCAGATCTAAGGCCTTTTCGTGTCCGAAGGATCGAGCCTCGAATCGCTCGCCGGCGCAGGAACAAGTCCCCTACGTTCCAGCAACGGTTCAATGTATGGGTCGCGTCCGACGAAATTCTTGAACAGACTCAAAGCGTCGGCTGATCCGCCTCGCGATAACAAGGTTTGCCGAAAGCGGTCGCCGTTCTCGCGTTTCAACCCGCCATGTTGTTTGATCCACTCCACACTGTCCGCGTCCAGCTCCTCACTCCAAAGATAGGAGTAATATCCAGCCGAGTAGCCGCCGGCAAAAGCATGGGAAAAATAGGTGCTGCGATAACGAGGAGGAACCGGTGCAAAGTCGACGCCGCCTTTCTGCAACGCCGTCGCTTCGAACGCGATGGCGTCCTTTGGAATTTCATTCGGATTTAATTGGTGCCAGGTTTGATCGAGGATCGAAGCCGACAAATACTCGGTGGTTTTGAAACCCTGGTTGAATTTTTCCGCGGCCAAAACCTTGTCCAAAAGTGGCTGCGGAATCACTTCGCCGGTTTTGTAGTGCTTGGCGTAATTCTTCAAGACTTCCGGCCACGTCGCCCACATTTCATTGACCTGTGAAGGATACTCGACGAAATCCCGCGGAACGCTCGTCCCGCTAAATCGCGGATACTTTACATTCGAGAACATTCCATGGAGCGCGTGACCAAATTCGTGGAACGCTGTGCGTACTTCATCGTAGGTGAGCAGAGCGGGCTCGCCCGGCGGCGGCTTCGGAATGTTGAGGTGATTGGCGACGATCGGCTTAAGCCCGAGCAATCCGCTTTGTTTTACATACTCGTTCATCCACGCGCCCCCCCGTTTTGAGGGCCGGGCGAAATAATCCATGAGAAAAACTGCCAACGGTTTGTTGTCACTATCGTAAACTTCGAAAACACGAACGTCGGGATGATAAACCGGCAGGTCGTGCCGCTCTTTGAACGTGAGTCCGTAAAGTTTCCCGGCGGCGAAGAAAACACCATCGAGCAAGACATGATTTAATTCGAAGTAGGGTCGCAATTCTGATTCGTCGAAGGCATAACGCGCCTTGCGGACTTTCTCCGAATAGAAATCCCAATCCCACGAGGCGAGTGCGAAGCCGCCCTTCTCCTGATCGATCAACGTCTGCATGTCTTTGGCCTCTTTTCGCGCGTTGGCTACCGCCGCGGGCGCAAGGTCGGCGAGAAGTTTGTTGACGGTCACGACGTTACCCGCCGTTTGATCCTCCAATTGATAAGCAGCATGATTGGCATACCCAAGCAGCTTGGCTCTCTCGGCTCTCAACTGGGCAATCCGAATCACCACCGTCCGCGTATCGAACGGCCCGCCTTTATTATTGCGGGAAAGCGAAGCATTCATAATCCGTTCGCGCAACGGGCGATTCTGCAGGGAACCAAGCACAGGTTGTCCCGTCGTGTTTTGCAATGGAAATACAAATTTGCCTTCTTTGTGTTCGTTCTTGGCTGTCGCCGCTGCGGCTTCGATTTCCTTGTCGGACAGGCCCGTCAGGTCGCTGCGATTATCAACCACCACGGACGAAGCATTTTTCTCTTTCAACACATTTTGCTCAAACGTGGTTCGCAGCGTCGCGAGTTCCGCGTTCATCGCCCGCAACTTCGTCTTGTCGGCATCGGACAGCTTTGCGCCAGCGCGCACGAAATCCTTGTAATATCGTTCGAGCAAGTAGGCAGACTCCGGATCCAGGTTAAGCTTGTCCCGCTGATCGTACACTTGCTGGACCCGCTGGAAGAGTTTGCCGTTAAGAAAAATGGCGTCGCGATGGGCCGATAGCTTCGGCGCGATCTCGGTCTCAATCTTTTGTCGAGCTGGATTGGTATCGGCTGAATTGAGATTGGAAAAAATGGTTTCAGCGCGATCGAGAAGCTGACCGGTGCGTTCCAAGGCAACGATTGTGTTCTCAAAAGTCGGGTTTTCCGTTGCCGACGCCACTGCTTCCACCTCTTTGAGTTGCTCGACCATGCCCGCTTCGATCGCGGGGACGAAGTAATCGTCTTTGATCTTGTCGAAAGGCGGGAGGTGATAGGGCAGCGAACTTTCGGAGAAGAGAGGATTATTTGGATTGGACGATGGGGTGGTTTGCACGACTGGGTTTGCGGTGAGCGCCACGGCGCCCGTGATGTGAAGGACGGTGAGCGAGAGGAAGGCGCGAATGGATTTAAGTTCGGTAGAACTATAACGGTGTGACGACAAGGGTTTCATAAGCAGCGGGAGTAAAGCAGGTAGACTGCATGCGGCGCCGGCTTTCAGCAACTGGTTGGTGCATGGTAGTCGAAACGTAGGATCAGTATCGCATTGAGGTCGCGCAAGGTCGCGCAGCCCGCTCGTCCTCCAAAATGAAACAGCAACGACGCCTATCGCTGAGTGACTGAATAGCTATGTTAGAGAGTGTTCATCGACCGAATCAAAGTCTTCGTCCAAGCCGGCAACGGCGGCCGCGGCTGCGTCAGCTTTCGTCGGGAAAAATTTGTCCCGAAAGGCGGGCCGGATGGTGGCGACGGTGGACGCGGTGGCGACGTCATCCTTCGGGCCGATCCACACGTTGATAATCTCACGAGCCTGTTCTACGAGCCAATTATCAGGGGTAAAAACGGCGGACATGGGCTGGGTAAGAAAATGCACGGACGCTCCGCGCCGAACAAAATCGTGAAAGTTCCGGTCGGGACAGTGATTTACTGGGACGGGACACAGAAGCCGAAGGCGTGGGAAGAAGAGGAAGAACGCCCCTCGTCCAACTTTCAAGGGCTGACTTCCGAGGCAGAAAAGGAAGAAATCACACAGCAGGAGCCGACAAGCAAAACGGACACCCTCCAGCAAATGGCGGATCTGACCCATGAGGGACAGGAATTCATGATCGCGCGCGGCGGAAAAGGCGGGAAGGGAAATGTGCATTTCAAAAGCTCCCGCAACCGCGCCCCGCGGGAATACACCGAGGGCGAGGAAGGCGAACAAGGGCATTTTTGGCTGGAACTGAGAACTATTGCCGATGCCGGCCTGGTCGGATATCCAAACGCGGGCAAATCCACTTTGCTCAGAAAAATCTCCGCTGCCCGTCCGAAAGTTGCGCCGTATCCCTTCACGACGCTGCATCCGAACGTGGGAGTCGTCGAATTTCCAGGGTATGAGCGCGCCACGGTTGCGGATATTCCCGGATTAATCGAAGGCGCCCATCGCAATGTTGGGCTCGGTCACGATTTCTTGCGGCACATTACTCGTTGCCGGGTCTTGATTTTTGTTTTGGATGTTGCGGGAAGCGAAGGGCGATCGCCCATTGAAGATCTTCAGAACCTGCGCCGGGAAATTGATCTTTACGACCCCCTGCTCTCGAAACGTCCCTGGTTCTTGGTCGCGAACAAAATGGATCTGCGCGACGCCCCGGAAAACCTGGAGGCTTTGCGCAAGCGGTTTTCTTCGCTGGAAATTTTTGCCGTTTCAGCGGCGAAAGGTGAGGGGATCGAAGAATTAAAACGCCACTTGTCGGCTTTCCTCGAGACCGACGGTAGGTAGCGCGCTTCACTGAAGTGCACCTCTAGACGTCGCCCCCTGGGCGACGCGGGGCGCGCAATGTTTGGAACGCCAGCGCGGCGCTTCGCCGAGCGAAGCGTCTACAGAAGACGGTAGCGGCCGTTCACCGAACGGCCATGGCGGTTGATTCAATTCTTGACCCTTCTTTTCTTATGTGACCGTCCGCTCTGAGCGACGTGATGCGCGCAATGTTTGGAAGCCAACGCGCGCGCTTCCCAGAGCGAAGCGTTTACAGAACCAGGTAGCAACTGTTCACCGAACGGCCATCCATTGATGCGGGCGAGTCGTTACTTGCCTCTCCATTGAAGGGAGAGGATTAAGGTGAGGGATTCATTTTTCTTTGTCTGCCACAGAG
>JBEEGU010000228.1:0-4787 GCA_041167025.1 Verrucomicrobiota bacterium | reverse complement strand
CCAGCTCGCGCAGCAGCTCAGTCAGGTTGAAATCCCCGCCGCCCTCCTGAATAACGGACGCGGCAATTTCGCGGCCGCGTAAAATCGTGTGCAAACTTTCCTGGACGGCGCGGCGCACGGTCTGGGGCGTGATGCCATGCTTCTCATTGTATTCGACCTGGCGCGTCCGCCGATAGTCGGAGATCGAGATGAGTGCTTGCATGCTTTGCGTCACCTGATCGGCAAAGAGGACTACTTCACCATTGATGTGGCGCGCTGCCCGGCCCGCGGTTTGAATGAGCGACGTCTGGCTGCGCAGAAATCCTTCCTTGTCCGCATCAAGAATGCACACCAGAGAGACCTCAGGAAGATCGAGCCCTTCCCGAAGGAGATTGATGCCCACTAGAATGTCGAAGTCGGCCGCACGCAGACCGCGCAGAATTTCCACACGCTCGATCGTATCGATGTCACTGTGCAGATATCGCACTTTTAGACCGACATCGCGCAGGTAATCAGCCAGATCTTCCGCTGTTCGTTTGGTCAATGTGGTCACCAGAATACGCTCGTTCTTTTCCACGCGCTGCCGGCAAAGCTCGATCGTGTCGTCAATCTGATTCTTAAGCGGCTTAAGAGTGATCTTGGGATCGAGCAGGCCGGTCGGCCGAATGATTTGTTCCACCACCAGTGGAGCACCCGGAGTGTGCGCGTCGAATTCTTCCGGAGATTCGTCCGTTCGTGACACGGCATTCGATGCAGGATGATGCACGTTTGGCGTTGCCAGCTCTCCGCCCGGCAGAATAAACGGAACCAGCTCATTCTCGCCAATTCGAACCCGTTTATGGGGCACGTAACCTGTGTTTCCGACCACGCTATTTCGAATCTCGAACTCGGCCGGTGTCGCGCTGACATAGATCACTTGATTCGTGACCTTCATGAACTCATCGAAATTCAGCGGACGGTTATCCAGCGCGCTCGGCAAGCGGAAACCGTAATTGACCAAAACGGTTTTGCGGGAGCGGTCCCCTTCGTACATCCCGCCGATTTGCGGGATCGTGGCATGCGATTCATCGACCACCAGGAGGAAATCTTTCGGAAAGAAATCCAGCAAAGTGTAGGGGCGCGATCCGGGCGCGCGTCCGGACAAATGGCGGGAATAATTTTCGATGCCGTTGCAGAAGCCCATCTCCTGCAACATCTCGAGGTCGTACTCCGTGCGCATGCGCAGGCGTTGCGCTTCCAGCAACTTGCTCTGTGATTCCAGTTCGACAATGCGATGCTCGAGTTCATTCCGAATCGAGCCGAGTGCGCGATTCAACTTGTCGGCCGGAGTCACGAATTGTTTGGCCGGATAAAACGTGATTACGCCTAACGAATCGCGGGCGTGACCGGTCATCGGGTCGAAGCGAGTGATCGCGTCGATCTCGTCTCCGAAAAACTCCAGACGAATAGCCTCGTCGTCGGCGGTAGCCGGAAATACTTCCACAACGTCACCCCGGACCCGGAAACGTCCGCGCGAGAAATTCATGTCGTTGCGCTCATAGAGCATGTCGATGAGGCGGCTTAGAACCGCTTCGCGGGTTGTTTGCTGGCCTCGTTTCACCGTCAGAAGCATGCGCTCATAGTCCTCCGGCGAAGTGACGCCGTAGATACAGGAAACGCTCGCGACCACAATGACGTCGCGGCGCGAAAGCAAAGCGCTTGCCGCCGACAGGCGCAACCGTTCGATCTCTTCGTTAATCGAGGAATCCTTCTCGATGTACGTATCCGACCGCGGGATGTAGGCTTCCGGTTGATAATAATCGAAATAGCTGACGAAATATTCAACCGCGTTGTTCGGGAAGAATTGTTTGAACTCGGAGTAAAGCTGCGCCGCCAGCGTCTTGTTGTGGGAAATGACAAGGGTGGGCCGTTGCACTTCACGGATCACGTTCGCGACGGTGAAGGTCTTGCCCGAACCGGTCACGCCGAGAAGGGTCTGGTGCCGGTTTCCGGCTTCCACCGATTTGATCAGCTTGGCGATAGCCTGGCTTTGGTCACCCTTTGGTTTGTAGTTCGATTCGAGCTCAAAGCCCATGATATTAAGATAGCATCGGCCGAGTCGCCTCGAAAGGGACGTCATCCCGGGCATACGTGAGGCACCTCACATAATGTTCTTTGCTTACACCGGCTAGATTGCGTGATCTACAAAGGTGGGTGAGGTCCTTCACTTCGTTCAGGATGACAGCGGGCGAGGCGTTCCTCGACGACGGGCCCTGTTTTTCCTCTCGCGACAATTCCCGGGTCGGGTTAACCGTTGACTGAAAATGTCTACTGAGGATACGGGCGGTCAGTTGGAGATCGGTCATGTTCTTTTCATGGACGTCGTCGGTTACTCGAAGCTTCTAATCAACGACCAGCGGGAACTGCTGGAGGAGCTTACCGAGATCGTTCGGAGCACGGCAGCGTTTCGCGGGGCAGAAAGCGCGAGCAAACTGGTTCGGTTGCCGGTCGGAGATGGAATGGCCCTGGTCTTCTTCAACAGTCTCGAAGCCCCAGTCCTGTGCGCGGTGGAGATTAGCAAGACGTTGAAGGATCATCCCCGTATTCAACTTCGGATGGGCATTCATAGCGGACCGGTGAATCAGGTCCGTGACGTGAACGATCGGGTCAACATCGCCGGCGCCGGCATTAATTTGGCCCAGCGAGTCATGGATTGCGCGGACGCGGGACACATTCTTCTTTCTCAGCGCGTGGCCGAGGATCTCAGCCAGTTCCGGCAATGGCAGCATTCGTTGCACGATCTGGGTGAATGCCCGGTCAAACATGGCGTTCGCGTCGGAGTGGTGAATCTCTGCACGGATGACGCCGGCAATCCGGAACTGCCGGAGAAAATCAGAAAAGCACGGGAAGAAGACGCCAGGACCGCAACCGCGTTGCATTTCTCAGGCGCATCGCGTCGTCGCAATTTTCTCCTTGCGGGTGGCGTCATTTTGACGGCTGCGATCGCTTCTCTCTTTTTCTTTCTCACGCCGCGATCGGGGGAAAAGAGTATCGCAGTTCTCCCCTTCGAAAACTTCAGTGACGACAAAGAAAACGCGTTTTTCGCCGACGGAATCCAGGATGACATCTTGACCAGCCTTTCGCGGATTGAGGGTTTGCGGGTGATCAGCCGGACGAGTGTGATGACTTACCGCGGCTCGAAGGAATCCCATAATCTGCGGGCGATCAGCAGAGATCTCGGCGTCGCGAATGTGCTGGAGGGAAGCGTGCGGCGCGAAGGAAACCGCATCGTCGTGAATGTCCAATTAATCGATGCCCGGCGTGACCGTCACCTTTGGGCGAATCGATACGATCGAACTCTGGCGGATTCTCTCGGATTGCAGGGAGAACTCGCGGAAGAAATCGCGGATGCGCTGCGCGTAAGGTTGAGCCCGGAAGAAAGGGCGCGGGTGGCGAAAAAACCGACCGGAAACTCCGAGGCTTATGTTGTTTATCTCCAAGCCAACCAGATCGAACGCAATCCCGATACGTTGCTCGAGGATTTAAAGAAAGCCGAACAACTTTATCGGCAGGCGATCACGATTGACCCAAATTTTGCACTGGCGCATGCCCGTCTGGCATCAACTCAAGCTCAGATTTTCCACTACTACGAACCACTTGATAGTTGGAAAACGAAAGCGCGAGCGGAAGCTGACACCGCCCTCCGGCTCCAGCCCAACCTGGCCGAAGCGCATATCGCGCTGGCCCAATGCAGTCTTTGGATAGACCAGGATTACGTCCGGGGTCTGCAGGAGTTGAATACCGCTGCACGTTTTTCGCCTAACAACGCCGATATCGGCGCATCAATTGCAGCAATCAAGCGCCGGCAGGGTTATTGGCAGGAAGCGCTTCGGGCTTACGAAAAAAGCCAAAGTCTCGATCCGCAGAACCCGAATGTTGTGCGCAATCTACTTTTTACCTACACGGCGCTTCGCCAATGGCCGGAAGCGTCGCGCCGGGCCGCGCAAATGCGAGCCATGGCTCCGGCGTCACTGGTGGCCAAGATTCAAAGCGGGTATGTCGATTTCTGGTGGAAGGGAGATACAGGCCCGCTCAAGTCTCTTTTAAGTCAGGTTCCTTCTGGCACCGATCCCGATGGCGTAATCAGTAGTTGTCGGTGGGACGTCTCCATGATCGATCGTGACTTTGAGGCTGCCCGGCGCGCACTGGAAGCAACGCCTCTTCACGAAGTCTCTTACACAAATGCTGGATCGACCCCGAAAAGTTTTCTTCAAGGATGCATTTTTCTGGCGCAAGGAGATATCGCAAACGCGCAGAAGTACTTTGAGCAGGCGCGATCGTCATTCGAATCGGCCGTTCAAGAAGCGCCCGAGAATGCGGACCGGCACGCCAATTTGGGATGGTTCTACGCGTTCGCCGGTCAGAAGGCAGAGGCTGTCCGAGAAGGCGAACGTGCGGTCGAGCTTAAGCCGGAATCAAAAGACGCCTACGATGGCGCGATCATGAATTGTTATCTCGCTCTGCTCTACGCTCGGGTGGGCGAGAATGATCGTGCGATCGCCTTAATTCAGCGGCTGCTCAAGACTCCCGGCGCGGTTGATAGCGTTGATTACAGCGTGACGATTAATGATTTGAAGTATCGCTGGGAATGGGACCCGCTCCGGAGTGATCCGCGTTTTCAAAAATTGATTACGCCGTAACTGCCTAGGGTTGCCCCGAAGGCCCTTCGCCGCTTATTGCACGACCGGATCATCCGCGCGGTGGTGCGCGGGCAAGCCTTGGTTCTGCAAATCCTTGGAGGCTAGTTGCATGCCGAAAAGCAATAGCCC
>JBEEGU010000227.1:0-7560 GCA_041167025.1 Verrucomicrobiota bacterium | reverse complement strand
GTCGCGATGTTCGGAAGAAACCAAAAAAGCAACACCTGGAGGACGAACATGATTGCAAAAGTCGCTCGCCGCGTGATCAGATCGGAAACCCAAGCCCAGAATACTCGGCCAACCGCGTTGCCTATGCTGGCCAAGCCCACCATACTTGCGGCGACGATCGCGCTCACACTGGTGAGTTCCTGAAATATTGGAGCTTCCTGTGAAATGATTGAAATACCCGCGCAAGTATTCAAAAACAACAGCAGCCAAAGGGCCCACCATTGCCAGGTCCCGAGCGCCTCGCCCAAAGTGAAGTCGTGCCCGGCTCGTTGCGAGGTTTGGCCGGCTGAGGGCGACCAGCCTTCGGGCTTCCACCCATCGGGCGGGTTTTGCATGAATGCACCGGAGATGATCGTTACGACGAGATACGCAATCCCCAGGTAGGCGAATGTGTTCAACACCCCCACACTCTGAATGAGCCGCGTGGCTACCGGGGCGGTGATCAGTGCGCCCGCCCCGAATCCGCCAACCGCGACTCCGGTGATGAGACCTCTCCGATCCGGGAACCATTTCACCAACACCGCCACCGGAACGATGTAGCCAAGACCAAGACCGATTCCGCCGATCACGCCATAACTGAGATATAACCAGGACAAGTTAGATGTGAAACTGGCGAGGAAAACTCCAATCCCATAGAGCGCTCCTCCGGTCAATGCCACGATGCGCGGTCCTTTTCGGTTCAACCACAGACCACCGAAGAAGGCGGAAATACCCAGGACAAAAATGCTGATCGTAAACGTCAGTGTGACTTGCGAGATGCTCCATCCGAATTGCTTCGCGAGGGGGACGCGGAAAACGCTCCAAGCGTAAACCGCACCGAGCGCGATCTGGAAAAACACTCCGGCAATGGCGATTACCCAGCGATTATTTGTTCGCATAAAGTCCTCCTACGACAGCGGCGT
This sequence comes from Verrucomicrobiota bacterium, assembly GCA_041167025.1. Taxonomy (GTDB): domain Bacteria; phylum Verrucomicrobiota; class Verrucomicrobiia; order Chthoniobacterales; family UBA10450; genus DATFCK01. The sequence continues at coordinate 6,619 of JBEEGU010000227.1, read as the reverse complement.
TACCGAGACACCATTCTTTGGTAACCTGTCGAACGTGGCCTTGTCGATATGCAAATGTGCCATGACCAGCTCGGGCGGGGTATGGGCCAGCCACTCTGAGAACGAAAGATCCTGGTAATGATCGCTCTTGAACATCTCGAGGAATATCAAGTCAGTATCCCCGATGTTCTCAATATTATGCAGAAGCGTTTTCTGCACATACCCGACATCTCCCTCCTGGAAGTCCATCGTCCGAGCTTTGTTGCCGGTCGCCACCACCGTCATTCGTCCCTTTCCAGCGATATAGTACTGCCACTCGTCCGCGTTCGGATGCCAGTGGAGTTCCCGCATACCGCCCGGATGAACGGTGACCATGGCCATCGCCGTAGTTGAGACCTTGAAATCCCTTGAATCGACAATACGGATCTCGCCGCCTTTCGTTTGCTTTGTCGGAGGTCCGGCCATGGTGCGAAATGCAAAATCCTTCGGGGATTTCCCAAGTGCTCCGGCCGCTGCTTTCTGATCGGCCGCCAGTTCTCCTGGAACTTCCGTTTGGAAAATGAACAGCTCTTGCTTCGGCACATTCGCGAAGGCCTGTTCGCCGATGCCGAAATTCTTTGAGAGTACCTCAGGTGCGAGATGGGCCATCGCGTCGCTCAACAAAACGGTCTCCGACTCCGAAAACTCCCCGTCGTCGAACACAAGCATGAATTCGCAACCATCCGGGTTGAGACCCTGAATCGAGTGCGGAATCCCGCTCGGAAAAAACCAGAGATCGTTTTTGCCTACGTCGGCGACAAAACTTTTGCCATCCGCGTCGATTGCCGTAATCCGCGCTGTCCCGTAAAGCATGATGGCCCATTCGGCAGACGTGTGCCAATGCAACTCCCGGGCGCCACCGGGAGTGAGTCTCATGTTTACACCGGCCAGGGTCTTCGAGACGGGCAGTTCCCGAACAGTCACCTCGCGCGACCATCCGCCTTCGTAAGTTCGCTTGTTCGCAAAAGAGAATGGATACTTGAAGTTTTGGACCAGGCTCTTCGAGTCCGTGGCAGGGGGCCAAATCGAATCCGGGTTCTGGCCGTCGAGCACTCGATTGGCCGGGCCGGGATCCGTCCTGCTCCGGTCTGCGCCGACCACTTTTTGCAATGCGGCAAAGCTGCCTATTGCTACCGCAGTCTTTCCGATGAAACTTCGACGAGTAAATTCACTCATAATTATTTCCCCTGAGGTTTTGAGTGCGGCTTTCGGGGTTTGGAGAGTTGTTCATGTCATGCGCGCCACACTTGGTACAGGATGCTGAGCAGAACCAGCGTTAGGCCGCCCCAAACAAATAAGATTTCTTCCACCCGATTGTGTCGAGTGACTGCAAAATCGTTCTCCACGTTTGGATCACGATCGAAGAATTGGTGTCGGCGTCGCCAAATGAAGAGTCCGGCCAACAGAAAAATGATGACCGCGACCGTGAATGCGACGCGAAGCGCCGGAACGCCAGCCTGTTCAATCGCCGCTATTACAAGATAACCGTTCGTTTGCATGCCAAACGGGTAGCGGTGCTTTGAATCCTTTTCTATGACGCGTCCGCGGGATTTTAGGGTGTCACTGAAGGGCGGCTTGCAATTACCTCATCCGAGGGAGATCTACCAGGAGGACCGCGGTCAGCGACCGCGGCTACAACCGTTCTGCGGCGAAGACGGATTCCGGATCCGAGCCGGACACCTTGCCCACGGCAATCCAGCCGATGCGACTCACCAGCGCACCGATCAAAAATGAAATCGCCGCGAATGGGACGAGGCCGAAGAACCGGAGAATGAGTGCGAGGGGGCCATTCAAAATTTCGCCGACCCGAATAAGCCAACCGGAGCCATGCTCGTGGATCGCTCGATCGGCCACGCCGTGTTTGTCGACACTGAGCCATACCAGGAGCGCTGACTCAACCGTGGCTGCATAAAACCCGAGGAAGTTGAGCGCGGGGATTCGGTGTCCGAGCAATTCCAGCACGGCCGCGGCAGAGCCTAATCCTGCAGTCCCAAAATGAATCGGCAGCAGCGTTCGATGCAAAAACCACGCGGGGATCGCAGTGGCGCCGATCAACACACCGGTATAAGTGGCGAGCAAAGTCCCGAAGATGGCCGAACCAAATATGAAAATACCAGCGGCGGCGCGCAGAAGTTGATCGAAGCTGCCGGCGAAAATGTGATGGGCGTGCAGTTCGAGCGCGATCAAACCCGGAACAACGCAGGCGCCGAACAAACTCAAAATCCACGCCCCCATCGACATGGCCGACCGATGTTTAAAAACGCGCAGCATATTTAGGAAAAGCCGCGGACGGCCGAGATCCATGATTAGCAGAACGGGTGAGAGGATCGCCCCAGCGATGACCGCGATCCACATAGCTGCGCGGGCAAGATCGACATGGTGAAACATCACCGCGCCGCTCGCAATCACTGCGGACATCCCCGCCATTCCGCCGGTGAAAAAGTAGAGCGGAATTTCCCACGTCCACACTGGCGGTTTGACCACGGGCTGGCCGTAGTACCCTGGTTTTATCGGAATCGGGCCACCGGCAACGTCGACACCTTTGCCCGGAACGACGCCGTCCGTCCACGCTTGCTCGCGCAGTTCTTCGAGCCGCTTTTCTGATGAAGGCCCGTTGCTCATGCGGCTTTCCGGGGAGCGCACACGTCTCGCGTGCTGGTTGCAGCGTCCCGTCGCAACGAACTTTGTCTTTCAATTCGTTTTGGGCCCTGTTGCGGTTTGAACAAGTTCGCGATGGCAAGGCGCCATCGCCCACACGCGAGACGCGTGCGCTCCCCCGACATTGCGGATTGCGTCCGTCGATCGTTCATCATGAGAAAAACGCGAATGCCAGGAGCGTAACGATGATTGATGCGATCGCTGTAGCAAACGCCGAAGTCCATGCGGACTTCAGGTAAATGGTTGGAACCTGTGGCTTCGGTGGAAGTCCGTAAGCTTCGGGTTCCCCCAAAATCAGGAAAAATGCATGAATGCCGCGCACGGAAGTTTCTGTCGGGTCGTAAAGTTGCGCGTCGTGGTAACCGCTTTGTTGCAATTGCTGCACGCGCTGCGCTCCACGGACGCGCAAATCATCGAGCCGTCCGAATACGATTGATTCTGTCGGGCAAACTTTTGCGCAGGCCGGAACGAGTCCGCTCTTTTGTCGATCATAACAGAAAGTGCATTTGAACGCGCCACCTGCATCTGGTAACGGCTCGGGACGACGATCGATCACGCCGAACGGACAAGAGACGACGCAGTAACCGCAGCCGTTACACACATCATTCTGCACAAGGACTGAACCCACTTCAGTGCGCACGATCGATCCGGTCGGGCACGCCTCCAGACAACCTGCTTCCTCACAATGCTTGCAAACGTCGGACAAAAAGACCCAGCGGAACGGATCCTCTGATTGCGGGTCTTGGATTGGGGAATGCGGATTGGATGCCCTTGGCAGGCCCATCGGGCCCGTGACTTGATTTCCTTTCGCGCGGTCCTGTTCCAGAAACATCACATGCCGCCAGGTCGATGCGCCGAGATGCCCGGTGTTGTCGTAGGAATTTCCTGACCAGGTAAATCCGTCGTCGGGCACGTGGTTCCATTCTTTGCACGCGACCTCACAGGCTTTGCAACCGATGCAAACGCTCGGGTCGGTGAAGAAGCCGACCTCGACGCGATCCTGCACGTAGGAATGCTTCCGCTGATTCGTGCTCTGGATTCCTTCGCCGATCATAGGTTCACGTTTGATTCAGTGGATTGGGGAGCACACGCGTCTCGCGTGTTGGTTTCGGCGTCTCGCCGAAACAAGCTTTTCGCGGGTGCGTCCGCCGAAGAAAAGTCCGCGATGCGAGACGCGTGTGCTCCTCGGAAAAATTCGCGGCTCATCGTGAGTCGGTCTTTCCGTGTTGACCGTGACCACCGGCTTCCGGGCCGGGAGAGCCGCCCGGTGGCGGTTGTTCCGGATGCAAGTTCGGCGGACCGCCTTGCGGCACATATTTCTTAATCCACTCCTCGAACGCGGGTCCGCGGGGCAATCGGCCCGGGACAATATTGCAGGCGAGCGCCTTGGCTTCCATGATCGTGACATTCGGTTCGCCCGAAATCGGAACCAAATCATTCGTGGCGCCCCCCTTGACTGGGCCATTCGAACCAAAATGAAAAGGCATCGCAATTTGATGCACCGTTTTCCCATTGAGATGCATAGGCCTCATTCGGCGGCTAACGAGCGCACGCGACTCAATCGCTCCTCGTAAACTCACGATCGAAATGTAATCGCCGTTCTTGATCTTTAGCTGCGCCGCGAGCTCGGGTGACATTTCAGCGAACAGCTCCGGTTGCAACTCCGCTAGATGGCTGAGAAAACGCGACATACCGCCAGCGGTATGATGTTCGGTCAGCCGATAGGTCGTTAGGACAAATGGAAATCGCGGGTCACCGGGTGGAGCAAACCTGTTTTCCTGGCGGGTAAACCAATTCACCACCGGGTTCGTATCTCGGGAGTAAAGCGCGTTTCGGACTGGTGACTCGAGCGGTTCGTAGTGCGTCGGCATTGGGCCGTCCTGCAAACCTTTCGGAACATGCAGCCACCCGAGTCCGTCTTCATGCAGGATGAACGGGGCGTCGCCGGAGATTGCGTCAAGTCCGCTTTCGTTTCCGGTGGGTCGAAACTCCGGCGGTTTCTCGACCGGGAAATCGGGCTGATCATTGCCGGTCCATTTTCGTTGAGTCGCGTCCCACCAAACTAGCTTCTTGCGTTCGCTCCAGGGCTCGCCGGTCGGGCGGGCGCTCGCTCTATTATATATGATCCGACGGTCGCCCGGCCACACGAAGCCCCAGCCGTGACCGAGAAAGCTTGTTGAATTTCGCGAATTGGCCTTGTTGATTTTGTCGGGACCGAGAACTCCGGAATAAATCCAGCAGCCGCTCGCGGTTGAACCATCGGCCTTCAAGCGCGGATAACCATCGATCTGCGGGCCATGGTGCGGTTTGCCATCGCGATCGAGGCCGAAGACCACGCCGTCGGCATTTGGCTGCGGATCGGTATACCAACCGTTGATCTCCGCGAGGACGGATTCCATCTGCGGTTCGCCATGTTCATCTTCCGGATACCACCAATCGAGCGCGCGCAAAGGCTCATCCAGCGGATCGTTCGATTGCTTCGCCATCGCAATCAAACGCAATGCGAGTTGATGCATGAACCATCCTTCCGAGCGCGCGTCGCCCGGCGGATCCACAGCCTTCTGGCGCCATTGCAGCATTCGCTGCGTTTGTGTGAAGGCGCCTTCCTTTTCTGCGTGGCCGGCCGCCGGAAAAAGAAAAACCTCTGTCTCGATGTCTTCCGTCTTCAATTCGCCGCGCGCGACCTCGGGCGCGTCGCTGCGCCAAAACGTGGCGGCCTCGATCTCCACCATCTCGCGCACGACGAGCCATTTTAGTTTCGAAAGCGATGTGCGTTGGAAGCGCGAGTTCGCGGCAGCAACCGCCGGGTTCTGCCCCATCATGAACATGCCTTCCATTTTGCCGTCGGCCATGTCGTAGAGGTATTCGAAGAACGAATGATTGCCGGTGAGCTTCGGCACCCAATTAAAACCGAAGTCGTTTTCCGCCGTGGCGTTCTTTCCGTAGTAAGCCTTCATCAAACTGATGAAATACTTCGGATAATTATTCCAGAGACCGGTGGGTTTGGTTTGATGCGCCAGGTAATCGCGCAACGCTTCCTCTGTGCCATCGCCCTTAGGCATCGATATATAACCGGGCAGAACGTCGTAGAGGGTCGGGATATCGGTGGACCCCTGGATCGAAGCGTGACCGCGTAGCGCGAGAATTCCGCCGCCTGGCCGGCCAATGTTGCCTAACAACAATTGGAGAATCGATGCGGTGCGAATGATCTGCACTCCTTTCGAATGTTGCGTCCACCCGAGCGCATAACAGATAGCAGCAGTCTTGTCTGGACCGGATGCCTTAACCAGTGCGTCCGCGACCTTGTGGAAGAGCGCCGGCGAAATCCCGCAAATCTTCTCGACCATCTCGGGCGTATAGCGCGCAAAGTGGCGGCGCAACGTTTGGAAAACGCAGCGCGGATGTTGCAGGGTCAGGTCGCGTTTCGGGAAGCTAAGTTTGGGCTCGCCCTCATACTCCCAGGTTTCCTTTGCGTAGGCGCGTTTCTCTTCGTTCCAGCCCGAGAAGAAGCCGGTCGCTCCTTCCTCGGTGTCGCGAAAATCTTCGCGCAGAATGCAGGAGGCATTGGTGAAGTGCTCGACGTAATCGCGGAAAAAAAGGTTGTTCTCGATAATGTGCCGGACCAGCCCGCCGAGAAACGCGATATCGCCGCCGGCGCGCATCGGCACCCAGATGTCGGCGAGTGCGCTCGTGCGCGAAAAACGCGGATCGACATGAATGATCGTCGCGCCGCGCTCTTTTGCTTTCATGACCCAGCGGAAACCCACCGGATGCGCTTCGGCCATGGATGAGCCTTCGATTAAGATGCAATCGGCATTGGCCAGATCTTGTTGCGCAGTCGTAGCTCCGCCCCGGCCAAAGCTGGTGCCCAGACCGGGCACCGTGCTGCTATGTCATATCCGCGCCTGGTTGGATATGCACACCATCCCCAGGCCGAGAGTGA
>JBEEGU010000226.1:0-10822 GCA_041167025.1 Verrucomicrobiota bacterium | reverse complement strand
GGCCCAAGCGGAATGGTCACCCGATCGTCGCGCGCGACACGGGAAGCGCAAGCGCGTGGGGGGAGTGCGTGAGCCTGAATGAAGAAATCGAGCGGCAACAATTGGCGCTCGATTGCAAACGGACCATCACGCGCATCTTCAGCGAGGACAAACGCGAGGCATCAATCGCTTTTGAGGAAGAGGCGATTGGCCTCAGCCGCAAACGCGACGTCGTTAGCAACGCAAGCCGGATTCACCGAAACGTCACGGGAGAAGAATGGTCGTGAAAACGTCATCCACATCCGGCAAAGCGAAACCAGCCGCAGCAGTAGCTCCGGATTGGGACCTGCTGCTCTACGTCGCCGGGCTAAGTCCCAAATCGGTCGCTACCTTTCGCAATCTCGAGCGGATCTGCGAGGAGCATCTCGCTGGCCGCTACCGCATCAAGGTCATTGATTTGATGCAAAATCCGCAGCTTGCGCAGGGCGACCAGATCCTGGCCGTGCCAACGGTCGTGCGCAAACTGCCCGCCCCGATCCGCAGGATCATCGGCACCCTATCCAGTACCGAGCGTGTCCTCGTGGGCCTCGATCTTCGTCCTTACGATCCGGATCCGTTCGCCGCTCGGAAGCGATAAAAGATGTCCGGCCCACGGCGCGCGTAAGGACCCGGTGATGACGGAAGCCCCAGAATTGTCGAGCCGGCAACTTAATCGAATCGTTCCACGCATCACCGGCGGGACTCTCGCACTTCTCGGCGGGGTAGCGCTCGCGGGATGGCTGCTTCACGTCGAATCGCTCAAAAGTATTATCCCCGGAGCGGCGGCAATGAAGCCGAATATGGCGGCGGGATTCTTAGTTTGCGGGACGGCGCTCGCGCTGGTGTCGCGCATGACCTCGACCAAGTCGATACGGATTTACGCCATGGCCATAGCAGCGACCGTGGTTGGGCTGGCCGTGCTAACCTTGGGAGAACATTTTTTCAGTTGGGATTTTCCAATCGAGCAATGGCTGGTCAGCGATCAACGCGGACCGCTGCGAACGCCGCACCCGGGGCGAATGGCGGCCGCAAGTGCGCTTGGTTTTCTCCTGGCAGGAAGCGCTCTTTTCGCGGCATCGCTATCCGTCGCGAAGCGGTTGCGGTTTCCGTTGGTTCTCGGCCTGAGCGCAGCGCTGGTGTTTATCGGCGGGACACCACTGGCTGCATTCCTCCTCGAACTATCTTTGGGGCCAGAATGGAATTTCATGGGCATGGACATTTCAGGCGTTGCGGGCGCGATCGGATTCATGCTCGTAGGAAGCGGATTGCTGGCGTTGCTCGAAAGCGAGGGCCGCCTGACCTGGTCGTTGAATAGATTGACCACCGCTGGATTCGCATTTGGCATCTTGCTCATGGTCCTGGCGGCAGCAGCAGGTTTCAAATTTACAAAGCAAATGCTCGAAACCACGACGTCGTTGAACCACACGCAGGAAATTCTCAACGAGATTGAGAACATTAAGGGCAACATGGTGCATCACCAGAATGGTGAGCGTGGCTACATTATCACTGGCGATGACAACCTGCTGGAGGAGCGAGAACAAAGAAAGACCGACATCCGGCGAGGGCTGAACAGTCTTCGCAAATTGACCACCGGCGATGCAATCAACCAACGTCAGTTGGATCAACTAGAGCGGTTGTATGCTCAACGAGATGCGTGGGAAGAGGAGATAATCTTGATTCGCCGGGAACAGGGATTTCTGCCGGCGCAACAATTGGTTATCACGGGCAAGGGAATCGCGCTCTGGAAAACCTGCCAGGTCGTTTTCACAGATATGGAGAACGCGGAGTACTCCTTGTTGGATACGCGGCGAAGGCAATCGGACGCGGCCTCCCGCCGGGCTTTTTCGATTTTGCCCTCGGGCGTCTTTCTCAGTCTGATCATTCTTTCGTTAGGCATCTTTTCCCTCAACTCCGGCGTGACCGAGCAGAAGCAAACCGAGGCGGAGCTGCGCGAAAGTGAAGCAAGGTACCGCAGTTTGTTCGAGAGCAATCCCAACCCGATGTGGGTTTACGATCTCGAAACGCTTTCGTTTTTGGCCGTGAACGCCGCTGCCGTCAGGCACTACGGATATTCGCCAGACGAATTTCTAACGATGACCATCAAGGACATCCGACCCACTGAAGAAATTTCCGCTTTGATGGCTGACCTGTCTCGAGAAACTGGAACTGATGGTTTGGACAATTCGACGCAATGGCGACACTGCAAAAAAGGCGGCATGCTGATTGATGTCGAAATCACGTCGCACGAGCTTACGTGGCTTGGGCGACCCGCAAAATTGGTCCTGATCAACGACATTACCGAGCGAAAACAAGCGCAAGAAACCTTGCAGGAGCAAGCCGCGCTATTTGATCAAACCTACGACGCGGTTCTGGTGTGGGATTGGGAAGGCCTGATTACGTTTTGGAATCGTGGCGCTGAAAATCTTTACGGCTACACCAGCGTAGAAGCGGTTGGAAACACGGCGCAACAGCTCTTGCACGCGCAAATTACAGTCGGTTTGCAAACGGTTATCCAAGCTCTAGCTCGAGATGGAGTGTGGGAAGGGGAAGTGCAACACACAACGAACGACGGTCGTCACATCACTGTGGAGAGCCGCATGGTGCTCGTGCGGGATGCGAAGCGGGAATATGTGCTTGAAATAAATCGTGATATTACTGAGCGAAAGCGCGGGGAAGAACGGCTGCGCGAACAGGCAAGACTGTTAGACCTGGCACAGGATGCAATCATGGTCCGCGATATGGAAGATCGCATCGAATTTTGGAATCACGGCGCGGAACAATTGTATGGCTGGACTGCAGCGGAAGTTCAGGGCAAGAAAGCGTCCGGCTTTCTTTACGAAGAAGAACCTGCCGCCATCGCTGCGGCACGAGCAGCTGTCATCGAGGATGGAAAATGGACCGGTGAGTGTAAGCACATCCGCCAAGACGGCGGCGCTGTCATGGTCCGCAGTCGCTGGACCCTGGTCCGGGATGCGCTGGCCGCGCCGAAATCCATTCTGATCATTAACACCGATATCACCGAGCAAAAGAAACTCGAAACACATCTGCTGCGCGCCCAACGGCTCGAAAGTATCGGCACGCTTGCCAGCGGCGTCGCGCACGACCTCAATAATATTCTCACGCCGATCTTGATATGTGCGCAAAGCCTGCAACGTGGCGCGTCTGAAGAAGACGTGAAGTCGATGGCCGCGCTAATGGAAATCAGTGCGAAACGCGGCGCTAGCGTTGTGAAGCAAGTTCTTACATTCGCGCGCGGAGTCGAAGGCGAGCGCGTGCTGATCAACCCAAGCCATTTGATCGAAGAAATGGTCGATCTCGCACGGAAAACATTTTCAAAATCCATCGAGATCAAAAGCCGCTATCCGGAAAATCTTTGGTCGATCGAAGGCGATCCAACTCAACTTCATCAGGTGCTCCTCAATTTTTCGGTCAACGCGCGTGACGCCATGCCGCAAGGCGGCTCACTTATTATCGCCGCAGAAAATTTTGAGGTGGACGAACATTATGCCTCCATCTCCCCTGGCGCCAAGGCAGGCCCTCATGTCCTCTTGCGCGTGAGCGATACTGGCACCGGAATATCACGCGAGGTCATCGATAAAATCTTCGATCCGTTTTTTACGACCAAAGAAGTTGGAAAAGGAACGGGCCTCGGGCTCTCAACTGTTTTCGGAATCGTCAAGAGCCACGGCGGCTTTATTTCCGTTTACAGCGAGATCGGTCGCGGAACGACCTTCCAGATTTTCTTGCCCGCACAATTGAAAGACGTTCCTAATGGACCCGGAATAACAACCGAGTTGCTCGAGGGACGTGGCGAATTGGTCCTTCTGGTGGATGATGAAGCCAATATTTTGCGCGTTACCAAAACGGCACTCGAAAATCAGAATTACCAAGTTGTCGCCGCGAGCGATGGCCGCGAGGCCCTGAAGATTTTTTCCGAGCAAAGTGACGCCATTAAAGCTGTCCTTACCGACATGGACTTGCCCCGCCTGGGCGGTGTGGCGTTGGCTCGAGAGATTAGAAGGATGAAACCAGAGATGGCCGTCATCGCTTCCACCGGCCAGGGCGAGCACACAAATGTTGCGGAACTTGAATCTTTTGGCGTCGTCAATTTTCTGACAAAGCCCTACGACACCGCGAAGCTACTCATGACTCTGAAAACTGCGATGGCAACAACCCCGTCGAAAGACACCGATCTCTAGCCAGTCATTTGGCTGACGCTTTCGCCATCTCGCGCGCGTATTGCAAATTGTTCCGGGCCAACTCAAAGTCCGGCTTGTCACGGAGCGCTTGCGCGCAGGCCGCAGCCGCTTCCTCGAATCGACCGAGTTGGTTGTCAGCCGCACCGATGTTATTCCACGCTTCCGCGTAGCTCGGCCGAAGGGCAAGGGCAAGCCGGCAGGCGACGATTGATTCGACGTAACGTTTTTCGTGATATAACCGAAGACTGAGGTCGAGATAAAACTCCGGCGGATGTGTTAGCGGCTGGTTCACGGCCTTGGCTTCGGCTTGCGCCAGAAGATCGCGCACAGTGAGATTGGTTGGACTCAGCTCCATCGCGCGGTGCAAGAACTCGCGCGCCTCCTGCGCATGCGAGCGCGCTAGCAGGTAACGCGCATAATAAGTGTAACTATCGGGTGAGAACGGTGCGAGCCGCAATGCCTCCTGAAAATGGTGCTCAGCGGCCGCGGGTTGTTTCGTTGCCTCTTCGGCAATTGCCAGATTGAGCAACAGCAGGGAATAATTTGGCGTCAAGGCCTGTGCGCGGTGAAAGTAATCGAGCGCTCCGTTGAGATCGCCTTTCGCCATCAGGGTGTTGCCATAGTTCATCAGGCCGCGCCCATTGCGCGGGCTTTTGATTACGACATCGCCCCAGAGTGTTTCCTCGCTTTTCCACACTTTGTTACGTTGCCGCGTAGTGTATCCATTTGCGCAAAGCAACAGCGCGACGGCGCAACCGGCTGCGATCTTGGCCGTGATGCTGTAGGTAGCGCTGCGACCAATCCACAAAGAGATCGCGCCTGCGATCGCCATGACCAGTCCGATGTAGGGAAGAAATGTGCGGTGATCATTCATCACCTCGGCCAGCGGCAGGGATGAGGTCGACAAAAGCGCGATCAGAAACCAGAGCAAACCGAAGCCGATCACTCGCGTCTTCTTGAAAACGGCAGCTAAGATCGCGGCCAGAACGAAAAAAAAGATGAAAGCAACGCCTGCCCAGAAGCGCGCGTCACCAATTGTTGCAAACGGGTTAAGATCGTAGTCGGCGGAAAGACCGCTTGGCCAAAAGAACGTCTTTAGATAGAGCAGCGCCACGTAGGGCTGCGTGATCAGGTAAGTGTGCGTGTTGGCGGCGCCGGCGATCCAGCTGCGCGGCGTCATATGTCGTACGAAAAGGAGCATCGCCGCGCAGATGATAAAAGTTGGAGCGACGTCGGAAAAATAACGAAACGCTTTGTTTGTGCCCGGCCCTTCCGACTTTGCATCGCCATGAAAAAGCACGCGATAGATGGCGAACAATCCCGCGAAGATCGCGGCCGGAGGTTTTGCCAGGATCGAAACCACCGCCGGAAGAACGTAAAGATAATATCGACGGTGTCCCGGGAGGGCGAAATATAGCGCAAAGGAGGCGACCACCCCGAATGTCGAGATCACTTCCGAGGATGCGATGATATAGTTGACCGTGTCAGCGTTGGCCGGATGCAGTCCATAGCACCCCGCCGCAATCAAAGCGATCCAGCCATTTCGCCCGGACCTCCCTCCGTATTCGAGCAGGCGATAAATGACGAACGCGAGCAGCAACGTCAACGCCGCGAAGACCGAAAATACAGAGAAGTGAAACCAGAATGGGTCCAGTCCCCCGCTGAGCCAGTAATCGATCGCGAGGAGTGTCGAAACCAGGGGCCGATACGATTGATTGCTCGGGAGGGCACTGAAGGTTGTTGCGTCGCGGAAGAAGAGTGGAATGTTGCGCAGCTCGCGGATGGAAGCGTTGTTTTCGATCGTGTGCGCGTCGTCGAAGTGAAAGCTGTTATGAAAATGATTTGCGTAAGCCGCGAGGAGGAGAAGCAACAACAGCGCGCCGCCCAAAATCGAGAGGGCGTTCTCGCGCAGCGGGTTGGCTTTGCCTGTAACCATTAGGCCCACTCGCCCGCAACCGATCGCTCGGCTCCAATCATGTGCACCGCATCATATACATATTTGTTCCGTCCGAATAAAAAGGCGACGGCACAATGATAGCTCCGTTTCCATAATCAATTCCATCGCGCCCATCCCTTAGATTGCGGAGTTGAACTTCGCCTGGGGCGGTAAATCAAAAATCCGGCTTCCAAAAACATGACACCACCAATGAAACAATATTCACTATTCAACACCCCATCTCGTGCCGCTACTCTTACGTTGTTGCTGACCGCGGCGGGCCTGTTCGCCTTCCTTTTGACCAGCGCACAGGCAGAGGAAACATCGCATCGCCGGTTTCCAAGGACCGGCCCAACGGGTCCGACCGGTGCAACAGGAGCCACCGGTGCAACAGGAGCCACCGGTGCAACAGGAGCCACCGGCGCAACAGGAGCCACCGGCGCAACAGGAGCCCCCGGCGCAACAGGAGCCACTGGCGCAACAGGAGCCACCGGCGCAACAGGAGCCCCCGGCGCAACGGGAGCAACAGGTGCTACTGGCACCAACGGAGCCGACGGATTAGTGGATTATGCTGATTTCTTCGCTCTGATGCCTCCAGACAATGCGGCAACCGTTGCCGCCGGTTCCGCAGTTCAGTTCCCACAAGATGGAGAATCCAGTGGCACTGGCGCCATTGTCCGGGTAGGTGCGTCTACTTTTCAGTTATCTCAAATCGGTGTTTACCAGGTGCTTTTCCAAGTCAGTGTGACCGAAGCAGGTCAACTGGTTTTGGCTCTCGATTCTGGCGCCGGGTTCGTTGAAATTCCCACCACGGTGGTCGGGCGCGCAACTGGAACCAGTCAAATAGTAGAAACCGCGCTGATCAGAACTTCAGTGTTGAATTCGCAACTCGAAGTTCATAATCCCACGGGAGAAATCACTGCGCTTACCATCACTCCATTGGCAGGAGGAACAAATCCTGTGTCGGCGCATTTGCTGATTACCCGATTACAGGGACCGACCGGTCCTACAGGCGCGACCGGTGTAACTGGTATCACTGGCCCGACCGGTCCGTAGTAAACTCTCTGCTCCGGTTTCTTCACAGGCGCTCGCCCGTTTGGGCGGCACGCGTTCGAAAAGAGCTAAACCGATCTCGCGTGCCTAACGCTAGATCCGGCTACTCCTATCTAAGGCCTGAAAAATCTCCGCATAATCCTTCGCGCGTCGTCGTCGGATTGCCGGCGCTGCTTCTTGAAAGCCTTTGCTGATTTGTGGCTTTCCGTTCCATCTTTTTCCGGTGTCGCCGTAGTGGCAGCTTGTGCGGGTGATGCATCCGGGCTGCCTTCGGTCTCCACGATAGCGCCGCCTTCTCGGTAAATATTCGTCTTCCCGTTCGCCTCAAAAGTGACACGAGTGAGCGTGAGCTGACTTTTAGCGTAGGCGCCCACGCCGAAAACCTGGTTGCTGGTGACGTGGCAATCTTGCAACGCCAGCGAACCGCCGGTGGAACCTTTGCGCGGCATACCGCTTTGCGCGCCGCGGGCATTGCCCTGAATGTTCAAGTCGACTCCATTCGCTTCGGCTTCTCCGTAAACGTAAAGACCATGGTCGCGATTCGCGAGGAGAGCCGTCTTCGTGATTTGCACATGCGAGCCGCGACCCACCACCACAATGCCTTCATTATTCTCCCGACATTCGGAGTCTGTGATATCCGCTGAACCGCCCGCGAAAATGCCTATGCCGGTGGAATTTCGCGCGAATTGCGTACGCTTAACATCCGCGTGTGCCGGGGAAGCACCCTCTTCGCCCACGACCAACCCCGCCGTGCGGCAACCTGTGATCTCGCTATCTTCCATCAGCAATGTAGCGCCGGACATGACATTGATGGCGTAGGGCGAAGCATCCGCAAGATTCGTATTACGAATCTCGCCGTGCGCGGAATTGCGCAAGACAACCAACCCGGCACTGGCGGCGCCTCGAGAAGACTTGGCATTGTCTTTAAAACTGCACTTCATCAGGCTAAGCGAACCTTTGTCCGCGACATTGATCCCACCGCTGTTGCCGGTAAAATGGCAATCGTCGCCCGCAACCTGGCTCTTATCGCCCGAGACGGTCATGATTGCTCCGTTAGCATCGCTCATTCCGGTGCGTTCGAAGGCGCAGGCATGCAGGTCGGCCCCGCCGGCACTGGCGATCATCAACCCAACCTTTGCGTCGCTAAAAGTGCATTGCGTGAAACTGGCGTGGGCCTGATTTACCCTAACGGCCGCTCCGTTATTAGCAGAGAAAGAGGAGCCAAGGGCTTTGAACGTCGCGTTACCCACAACCGATAGACCAAGGGCGCTTCCCGACTGGACCTTACATCCCTCCATCTCCAGATCCGCGCCTTCTGCCACGGAAATACCCGGGAGCTCGCCGATACCGTTGCAGACAAAGTAGACGTTCTGAACGAAGACTCCTTTTGTTCGGACCGTGAGACATTCCTTTCCCTCACTTTGAACGATGACCTGTCCTCCAGGTGCGTCCCCCACGATCCGGACCGCCTTGTTGAGAATGACCCCGCCCTGATAAAAACCGGGCCGCAATTTCACCGTCCCGCCTTGGCCAGCACTTGCAACCAGTTCGCTCAAAATTCCAGACGAGACGCCGGGTATCGTTCCGCCGCCAGATGGGAAAGTCGCGCCGCCCGAAGGTATTTCGGTGCCCGGCGTCGCCGTCGCGCCTGGGCGCGGCGAAAACTTCTCCTCGGTTGAAGGCGCCGGCGGTCGAGCGTCCCGCGAGACTTGACCAACGGTCTGACCGCGGTGGCGCAACGCAAAAAATAAAATGCCCAGAATTAAAGCCGCGCCTGCCGCAACCATCGGCCAAGGCATCGCTGCCAATGGCGAGAGAAGACCGCCCGGGCCTTTCGCCGGCGCGGGTTTCGGCTCGGGCGGCGCAGGGGCTTTAACTTTTTCGGCAACTACGACTGATTCCACCGCCGATTCTGCCCCGCATTCCGGGCACTGCGCGTGTTTCACCGGATCGTAAATCCGGCCACAACTGCAACGGACGCGGCTGGTCATGGTGATAAACTCGGGCTCGGCGATGGCATCGTCCGCTGTCGTTGCTGTTCACGGGCCTGTTGTTGTTGTTCCCTGAGCCGGCGGTTGCGCTCCCGTTCCTCGCCCATTTTTTTCCGCGCCTCGGGTGAGAGCGGAGTTGCCGTGGGGAGGACCGAGGGCGAACTTGTCGGCGTCGGCGGAGGCAAATCTTTTGACAGCTTTGCCCAGTCAGCCTGGCGCTCCTGATCAGTCGCTTCCTTGAACGACATCTTGCCTTCCCCTTCTACAGTTACGGTGCCGACCAAAGCGGCAAAGCGGTCCGGAGTGAGCACAACACTGGGCAAGGTCAATGTGGTCTCATATGAGACCACGCTTGTCAGGACCTTGCACGCGACGCGCGCAGCCGATCCAGCGGCAAGTTTTACATAAACTTTGTAATGCGAACCAGGAGGCGAATCTCGCTTCATTAACACATTGACGGCGTGGTCCCCCCATGGGTATTGGATGTCCCCGAGCCATGCGATCGGTTGGTGCGGCCGCGATAGATCTAGCGGCGGATTCAATTTTTTGCCCGGAGCGAAAGCGTCGCTGTCCAAATAAAGGTCCACGTCTAACGGCGGAAATGTCCCAGCGATGGCGATGAATGGTTGGCGCATCGAAAGCTCATCCGCCTGCTCCTGGTTTTTCTTTGTCAGATCAGCATTCTCGGTCTTGAGCTGCTCATTCTGCGCTGCGTACTGATTGACTTCGCCTTGCAATTGTTTGATCTGGTCCTGCAGTTTTCGGATCAGGTCGTCCATCTGCTGGGCCAGGCCGGAATCCTTGGCCGCATTTTTCAAGCTTTCCAATTGCTTCAGTAACTCGTCCGTGTCGGCCTGCTCCTTGCGCAAATCCGCCGCGCTACCGGGCGGCTTGTAATAAGGCAACAACACTAACATCATGAAACAAAATGCTCCGAGCGCGCCGCACAAGATGTCCAGCAGCGACATGTTGAAAATGTTGATCTCTCGCGCGCGCGCCCTCACGAAGTCTCCTCCGTGGCCGGGTAAAGGCGATTGATTAAATTACGTAACGTATAATCCCCGGCGCTATTCAGAGCCGATTCTTCTCGTTCCTGTACCAGGTGCAGGATGAAAACGAGGATCGCGCTTTCCACCAGAGCGACCATCGTGCAGTCGAATCCGACCCCCAGAGTTTGAGCGATGACTTTGACATCAAACTTCGTGTTCGGATCGCCGGCCTGAGCCAGTGATGCCCCCAGGGAATAGACCGTGCCGATGAATCCGAGAGTCGGCACCACCCAGGCAATGAACCGCACCAGTCCATAGCGCAAATCGACTCGATGACTTATCAGTTCCAGCTGCTGGCTCATCACCCCAGCGGCTTGTTCCACCGAGGAACTCGACTGAAACTGCAGAATGGCCAGGTTGATCAGGGAGGGCAAAAAGCCATTTTCGTAATCGAACAGGTCCGCTACCCGTCGACGGATCGGGCCGAGATCGCGCGAGAGAAGAATGGTCCGATCGTCTTCGGGCAAAAATTTCGCGGCCAGGAAGCTTTGTTCGCGGAGCGCGATCCGCCAGCGGACGAAAAGTTCGCCCAAACCGACGAAAAAGATGACGTGCATCAGGTTCTGGATCGTGAAC
>JBEEGU010000225.1:0-5038 GCA_041167025.1 Verrucomicrobiota bacterium | reverse complement strand
CTCGGGCGGAACGAATGGCGGGATCGGCGGACCGGCACCTAACCGAACGCCGGCAACATCGCCACCAAAGACATTGTCCTGCCATTGATAGACGTGGTGATGGCTGGCGTGGCCAGGAGTGGCGATGGCGCGAATTTCAAATGGCGCCACCTGTATGACGTCATTGTCTTGAAGGACTCGAACATTTTGCTTTGGCACGGGAGCGATTTGACCCCAGAGTTTCTCCATGTCGGCGCCGAAGATCCGCGTGGCCGACTCGACCAATTTCGCCGGGTCGATCAGGTGGGGCGCACCGCGAGGGTGAACGTAGATGGTTGCTCCAAGTTCGGCGAACCGCCAGGCCGCGCCAGCGTGATCGAAATGTATGTGGCTCAGAAAAACGTGCCTCACGTCCCCGGGTTCGATCCCGGCCTGCTCCAGCCCGGCCGTGACATTGTCAAAAGTTGATTCGGGGCCAGTGTCGAAAAGAACCGCGCCTTCTCCTGTCTCGAGCGCGGTGGCGGCAATAATTCCGCGCCGGTCGAGTTGTAGGGTATCGATAATGTGAACGTTCAAGGCGGGATCCGGGATTTAGGTGCTTGATACTTGTAATCGAGATTTCGGCGAAACTTGGGGCACATTCAACGTAAACCGCAGAAACACGTTGTGATTAGCGTTTTATGGACGATAGTCGGTTAAGTTTCTTTGCTGCGGCTCTCCCGAAACATCAGCCCTCATTCGGAGATAACCCGTCGTCAGCTCCGGACTCTTGTCTCACCAAACTATGAATGCCAATCTTGTCGCCGCAGCTCAGAAAGTCGTTCCCAATCAGCAAATCCTGGTAAACATGGTCTCCCGCCGAGTTCGACAGCTCACTCGGGGTCATCGTCCGCTCGTGGAGTACGCTCCGGGGTTGCGCGAAGCCGACATCGCTCTTACGGAGATCATCAATAAAAAGCTGACCTACGAATCGACCTTTGGACAGCCGAAAGACGGGCAGGTGGTGGAGTTTCCCGGTATTATTGTCGGGAAAAAAAAAGCAGCCTAGGGCAACCAAGGCGGACATCTGACGCTTCGCATTAGGCGAGCGCGGTTGTTCTCCGATCCTCGGACATCGTATCCTCTCGCAGGGGCTGAATTCGATTCAGCTTTCCGCTCATTGGCTGTCGGTCATGATCTCTTCATGAAACAGACAGACATTAGGTTGCGGATGCCGGAGAGTAAATTCCGGACGGGTCGTGGATCCGAGGACATGAAAACTACAGCGTAATATTGCGCCCTCACCGTGGCACGATGTGCGCTGTAAAACATTGCATGACAACGAAAGGTCGCATTTCGGGGCGGCTGGAAAACATTGGTTATTTGGCGTGCCTCGCGTTCATCCTGCGCGACACCGTTGTCGCGGCCGATACGTCCCATTCGTCGCAAGACGAAGCTCGGGTCACTCGCATTATCCATGACGTAAAAGTCCTCCCAGCCGACGCCAAAGCGAGACCCGCCGAGTTGGACCAGAAAGTAAATGCCGGTACCGCTGTTCGCACCGGTGATCGGTCACGATCCGAACTTACTTTTGTCGATCTCACCATCGAGCGACTCGGAGCCAATACTCTTTTTAGCTTCGATCGAGCAGGCCGCAGCGTTCAACTCGAGAGCGGCTCGATGCTGCTGCGCGTCCCTAAAAGTACCGGCGGCGCCAGCATGACAACACGCGCGGTCACGGTGGGAATTACCGGCACAACCGTGATTTTGGAAACGACCCGGTCTGGCGGCAGCAAACTGACCGTGCTTGAAGGGGATGCGCGGGTCGGATTGAGGAAGAATGCCCGCGAATCGGTCCATGTTCAGGCGGGCCAAATGGAGGATGTGCCCGCCGGCGCAACCAAGCTGCCACCACCGGTGAATGTCGATCTAAACGAGATCATGAAGGACAATCCGTTGATCACCGATTTTGGGCCGTTGCCGAGCCGGGACTTGATTTACGCGGCGATGCAAAACCGTCCGCCGGCGCATGATCAACCGAGTGTCATTCCATCAATCCTCGGAAACATCCTCGGAGGAGGCGGTGTTGTCGTCGGACCACATTCCGGCGGCCTTCATACAACTGGTGGGCGGCAACCAGTAGGAGGACGCTCGAAACTTCGCGGCCAGGACGGTCCAGGAGTAAATGACGCGAAGAAAAGCGGAACGAAGAACGCCCAACAAGGCAAGCGCCCGACACCTACTCCGACACCGGGACCGAGAAAATAGGACGCGGTCAGCGGGGCTGCGTGCTCAACTTGCAACGCTCAACGGTGTCTCGCCTTTTCGAGATTCGGCAGAAATGCGGTCAGCAGACCGATCAGCGGAAGATACGAGCAGATGTGAAACACGAACGGAATCCCATACCGATCAGCCAAAAGACCAAGGACAGCTGAACCGATTCCGCCCATGCCAAATGCCAGACCGAAGAAAAGTCCGGCCATGAGGCCGACCTTTCCGGGCACCAATTCCTGGGCGTAAACCAGAATCGCCGAAAATGCAGAAGACAGAATTAAGCCAATGATCGCGCTCAGAATTCCGACCCACAGAAGATTGGCATAAGGGAGCGCGAGGGCGAAAGGAGTCACACCCAGAATGGACACCCAGATAACCAATTTCCGACCGAACCGGTCACCGACCGGACCACCGAGAAACGTGCCGGCAGCGATCGCAAACAAGAAAACGAAGAGGTGGAGTTGCGCGTTTTTGATTGGAACACCGAACTTTTCCATCAGGAAAAAGGTGTAGTAACTCGCCATGCTCGCGAGGTAAAAATATTTCGAAAAGACGAGTGTAATCAGAATAGCGAGCGACAGGTTCCGGCGACCCGACCCGACCGGTGCAATGTGAAGCTCAGTGTGCCTATCGCTTGCGCCGGACGTTTTGCGGCGCGACAGCGTCCTGCCGTACCAACGACCGACGGCGACGAGGACAACAATTCCGACCAGGGCCAAAAGCGAGAACCAAATGATTGCGGATTGGCCGCGGGCAACGACGATGAGCGCGGCCAGGAGGGGTCCAAGCGAGCTGCCGGCATTCCCGCCAACTTGGAAAAGCGACTGTGCGAATCCAGGCTGGCCGCCTGAACTTAGGTGCGCGACGCGCGAGGCTTCCGGATGAAATACGGAAGATCCGATGCCGACGAAGGCGACAGCCAACAACACCCAGCCCAAACCGGTGGCGAGGGAAAGGAGAACCAACCCGACCAGCGTAAAAGTCATGCCCAAAGCGAGGGCGAACGGCTGAGGACGGCGGTCCGCGTAGAGCCCAACGAAAGGCTGAAGGATGGAGGCGGTAAGTTGGTTCGTCAGAGTGATCAGACCGATGTGTCGGAAGTCGAGGCGTAACGCGCTCTTGAGGATGGGATAAATCGCCGGAATCAACGATTGCAGTGTGTCGTTGACAAGATGCGAAAAACTTAAGGCGACGAGCACTCCGAGCACCGGCGCGGTGCTTCGCGTCATCGTCCCAACCGGCTGGGTAGGAATGGGCGGACCGGAGGCGGGAGCTTCGACGGGATCGTGCATGTTAACGAAGAAGGAAAGCAGAAAGCCGAAGACACGCCAGCGCGAGAAATATCGATTCATGATCGACATCGCGCTGCTGTGACACTCTCGGAGATGTTATGTTGACGATTCGGATCGCCAACTGGCGTAGTAGGGCTGTAATTTCTCAGCCTATGCTAAAACGAATTCTGGTCTGTCTCATTTTACCGTGCGCTATGGTCGGGGCCGCTGACGTGGCGCCGAGCGAAGCTTCGATCAAGCAACTCCTGGAAATCGCGCAGGCGCACAAGCTCATCGATACGGTGATGACACAAATGGATGCGGTGACGAAGAATGCGTTACAACAAGTGACCCAGGGGCAAACTGTTTCACCACAGGTCCAGAAGGATATTGAGCGGCGCCAGGGCGAATTGATGAAAATTGTGAAGGAAGAAATGGCGTGGGATAAACTGGAACCGCTCTACGTGCGCGTTTACCGGCAAACATTCAATCAGGGAGAGATTGATGGAATGATTGCATTTTATAAAACACCGACCGGGCAGGCGTTGCTAAATAAAATGCCGTTAGTGATGCAGAATACGATGACCGAAATGCAGCAGAGAATGGGACCGATGATGCAGCGGATTCAGCAGATGCAAAAAGAGGTCGCTACGGAAATTAAAGCGGAGAAAGAGAAGAAAAGCGGATAGGGCGACGCACAAGTCAAGAAATCTAAGAAGCAAACGCTCAACGCCCAACATCCAACGCTCAACGTCCCAATCCCCTCACCTCGATCCTCTACCCTGGACGGGAGAGGAAGGAATCAATAGCGAGCCATCAGCATTTTTTCCCGGCTTCAACTGTCAGCTATTGGCCATCACCTTTATTCGCCGGGTTGCGGTTGGGATAAGGCGGAACGGGTGGGATGTCGTAGCGTTTTGTTTTCATTTCTTCCTCGATGACTTGGATGGCCCTGTCGAGTTGCTGGTCTTCCCCGCGAAATTCTTTCGCCGGATCGTTGTCGACTACGATGTCGGGATCGACCCCGTGGCTTTCGATGATCCATTCCTTACCCTCTTTCGAGTAAGGCGCGAACTCCGGCTTGTACAACAACCCTCCATCCATTAGGGGCAATGGATTTCGGATTCCAATCACGCCGCCCCACGTCCGTTTCCCTATCAATTTACCCATGCCGAGGGCCTTAAAGCGGAAGGGGAAAATATCGCCGTCGGAGGCAGAGAACTCGTTGATCAGAGTCACCATGGGTCCGGTAAAGCTTTGCGCGGGGTCCGGTTGCGGCATGCCATTGCGCGCGACCTCGATCATGACAAAGGCACGGCGAAGTCGCTCGATCACGATCGGAGAGACGAACCCGCCACCATTGCCGCGGACGTCGACGATCAGCGCTTTCTTTCGGATCTGCGGAAAGTACTGCTTAGTGAACTGGTTTAATCCGGGTCGTCCCATGTCGGGAATGTGGATATACCCGACTTCTCCGTTCGTCTTCTTGCGCACGTCAGCGAGATTTTTTTCTATCCATCCCTGATAATAAAGGG
>JBEEGU010000224.1:0-3326 GCA_041167025.1 Verrucomicrobiota bacterium | reverse complement strand
CGGTCGAGTATTGACCGGGAATGGGCAGGCCGTTCGGATTGACAAAGTGCGAGTGGGTCGCGCCAAGCTCGCGCGCCCGTTGGTTCATCGTTTCGGCAAACGCATCAATGCTGCCGGAATGATCGCGCGCCAAACATCGCGCCACATCATTCGGACTTTTCACCAGCAACGCGCGCAACAAATCGATACGCTGATAGGTGTCGCCGGGTTTGATATTTAACTTCACTGGTTCGGCCAGGGTATCGACTTGTTGCACGGTCACGGCCCGGTCGAGATATCCGCCCTCCGCGATGATCAATGCGGTAAGAAGCTTTTGGGTGCTGGCTGCGGCTCGAAGTTCGTCCGCATTTTTTTCATACAATATTTGTCCGCTTCGCGCATCCACCATCATTACGGATTTGGCTTTTGTCGCCGGAATGCCCCCCGACAGTTTCGGTAGGGGCGCGTCTTCTTCCGCCTTGGGCGCGCGCCGAGGAGTCTTGGCTTTTGGTTTCGACTTCGGCGCGGGCGTGCTGCCGTCCTCCGCGGCCCGAGGTGTGGGGATCCCAGTGGGTCGAACTTGCTCCGACACAATCTGCGCCCATCCGCTTGTAGTCAGCGCGGCGGCGCAGAGGCAAAGGATGCTGCAACGTCGGAGAATCATCGGCGGCAAATTAGCGGCAAATTTAAAGCGTTCGCAATCGCGATCGTAGGACCAGCTGATCTATGGGCGCGCGCGTTGGATCAGTTCGATCTCGTAACCCTCAGGAGCATCGATGAACGCGATGGCGTCTCCCCGCTCGGTGCGGTGCGGGCCGTCCGATAACGGGTAGCCTTTGGCGGCCACGTCGTGTGCAAAACGATCCATATCGTCGACCTCGAAGGCAAGATGCGTTAGGTCGGGACCGACCACCACTGGGCCGCTTTCGTCGAATTTGCAGATTTCTATCTCCTCCTCGCTTTGTGGCGCTTTAAAGAAAACGAGTTGCGAGCCGCGGCCGGAGGTATGCCGGCGAACCTCAGTCAACCCGAGAACGTCGCGGTAAAAAGCAACCGTCTTCTCCAGATCGGTCACGCGGTATCGAGTGTGCAGGAGTTTTTTTAACATCGCATATCTTATTGCCCCCACCTGCGAACAAATTCAAACTCCGGGCGCGACTTTTCTTTTATGCTTTGTCTGGGGATTGATAGCGGAACTCGGGGCACAAAGGCGCTCGTTTTGGACATCGAGTCGGGAAAGGTCCTCGCGCTGGCACAGCAAGGACATGCGTTTGTCGAAGGCTTGCCTCACGGTCACGTCGAGCAAATGCCAAAAACATGGATTGACGCAACGAGTCACGCGATTCGGGAATGCCTCACCGCGATCGGGAATCGCAAGGAAGAGATCGTGGCCATCGGTGTGAGCGCACAACAACATGGGTTGGTCGTACTCGATTCCAGGAATCAGCCGATCCGGCCGGCGAAATTATGGTGTGACACATCAACGGCCATTCAGGCCGATGAGTTGAACCGGACGTTTGGCGGGGTCGAGCAAATGATCGAGCGGACCGCCAACGCCATGGTCCCGGGCTACACTGCGCCGAAGCTCCTTTGGCTGAAACAAAACGAACCGCATAATTTCCGTCGCGTCCGGACGGTGCTGTTACCGCACGATTACATCAACTTTTGGCTGACCGGAGAACGTCAGATGGAATACGGCGACGCTTCGGGCACCGGCATGCTGGATGTGCGTGCTCGCGCCTGGTGTGGGCCGCTGGTTGAAGCCATCGATAAAGATTTGGCCACGAAACTGCCCACGTTGCACTCTTCTACGCGGCCGGCCGGCCTTTTGCGGGACACGCTTCGTCAAGAATGGGGTTTGAAAGGTGAAATTCTCGTCAGTGCCGGTAGTGGCGACAACATGTTAGGCGCCATTGGCACCGGAAACATCAAGCCCGGAATCGTAACGGTTAGTCTCGGCAGCTCCGGGACCATCTATACCTTCACGGACAAACCGATTGTCGACGCCAAAGGTGAGATCGCGTTGTTCTGCGATGCGACCGATCGGTGGTTATTGCTCGCGTGTACCATGAACGTGGCTGTCGCCATCGAACGGATCCGACATTTATTCGATTGGGATGTGCCGACTTTGGAAACAAAAGTCGCGAGTGCGTCGGTTGGTGCCAAAGGGTTGCTATTTCTGCCTTACTTGCAAGGCGAACGCTTGCCGAGCTTGCCTGCTGGTTCAGGGGTGCTGCACGGTTTAACGCTAGAGAATATGAATGCAGCGGAGATGGCGCGCGCCGTAGTGGAAGGCGTCACCATGGGCATGGCCTATGGTATGAAACGCCTGGTCGATCTCGGCGTTCAACCGACAGAATTGCGTTTGACCGGAGGCGGCAGCAAGAGCCCGGTTTGGCGAAAAATCGTAGCCGATGTGTTCGGTTATCCCACGGTGGCGATGAAAGTGCCCGAAGCGGCGGCGCTCGGTGCTGCCATCCATGCCGGGTGGACAAATTGCCAGGTCAAAAGCGATCCCGTTGGCCTTACGGAAATCGTCCGGAATACGGTTAAGATTGATAAGAAGTCACGCATCGAACCGCGCCCCGAACCAAGACGAGTCTATACCGAGTTGCGGGCGCGACAGACCGACCTCACCCGAAAATTGGCGACTGGCGGCTATCTTTGAACCGCGCTGTAGACGTCGCTCTCTGAGCGACGCGGCGCGTGCGTGATTGCAACGGCCGGGCCGCGCTTGGCAGAGCGAAGCGTCTCCAGCATTGTCCAGCGCTTTTGACGCCAAAGCGTGCTCCCTTGTCGGTCGCTCCAACAGATGTCATTCTTTCGCGGAATGAAACTCGTCATCGCCGCGACTGGCGCCAGTGGAACTATCTATCTCCAACGATTGTTGGCGCAGATCGATTGCGGCGAGCATGAGGTGCACCTCGTCATGAGCGGGCATGCCAAACAAGTTGCAGCCCAGGAAGTCGATGAGCTCAAGGTGCCGGAAAAAGTTGCGCAGCATTCCGAAAACGATCTGAACGTGCCTTTCGTCAGCGGATCATCGCATTTCGATGCCATGATCATCATCCCGTGCTCGATGGCGACGCTCGGTCGTATCGCCTCTGGGACCGGTGACAGTGCTTTATTGCGAGCGGCCGATGTGTTTCTGAAGGAACGGCGCAAGTTGATTATTGTGCCGCGGGAAACGCCCTGGAACCTGATTCACGCGCGCAACGTCGTTACCCTTTTGGAAGCGGGCGCAATTGTGCTGCCGGCCATTCCATAATTTTATAGCCGGCCTCAATCCGACTGTGACGTGGTAGATACGGTTGTGTGGCGAGTTCTTGATCAAATTGGGTTACCCA
>JBEEGU010000223.1:0-4973 GCA_041167025.1 Verrucomicrobiota bacterium | reverse complement strand
TGGTTGATCGCCCAGGCCGCGCCTTGTTTATCTATTTCAGGATCGAGAAACGCGGTGATGCGTTGTTGCTGATACGGCTTTAAGCCCAGATAAATCGCAAACGGCATCATGATGGCAGCGAGCAGCACGATGCAAATCAGATAGCGCAACGGCAGACCTCCGACGAAGAGCAGGGCTAGCAACACAGGAGCCCAAATGATGCATTCGCCCAAATCCGGTTGCATCAGAATTAAAAGCATGGGCGCTCCAACGATCGCGCCGCAGAGAAGCAGGCGCAGCATCGGATGCATCTGACGAAATTGACTAAGAAACAAGGCAAGCACCATGATACCGGCTACGACTGCTAGCTGGGCCGGTTGGAAATTGATTGGACCGAGGTGAAGCCAGCTCCGCGCGCCGTAAACTTTTTGCCCATAAAATCTAGTTAGGATCAAAAAGAAAAGGCCGGCCAAGTACATCGGCAAAGCGCCCCATCGAATCCAATGATAATCAATCAGGCTCACGAGCATGAACGCGAACAGCCCGACGACCACCCAGTTCGCCTGCTTCCGCCAAAACTCGGAAGATATGGAATCTTCTCTCATGTAAGTGGCGCTGTAGATGGCAATGACGCCAAAAATGGCCAGTGCCAGCATGGTGGCGAGAAGCAGCCAGTTTAGGCCCAGTAGTTTGCGCAGAAATGGAGTCATTTAGGATGGAATCGCGGCTTTTCGGCCCCGCGATGATTATACCTAGCTTTGGCGAGCCGTAAAACGCCTTGGTCAGAGGCGCGAACCGATCCAAGGGCCAAATTCTCAAGCAAGTGCCCGGCCCACGGCGCGTCCCGGTCAGTTTGTCTCAAAACTGCAATTCTTAAACTATAACTGACTGTCAATCAACGGATTACAGAATTGATAAAAAATATTCGAACACACCATCTTGTCAGTTGATCAAACCATTTCTACAATGAGCAGGTTGTTCGTTCACTTCAAAAGGGATAAAGCAATGGCGAAGAAAACCAAACGCAAAATCGCGCATCCAAAATTGCCGATGCAACGCCAGTTAAACCTTCCACATGAAGGTCGGCATTTCGATTTGCAGCGGATCTTTGATCAATTGAACGAACGCTACTTCCGCGGCCGTATGCGCGGGTACGAAGTAAAGTGGGGACGGCGCCGGAGAAGCCGGCCCAAGGAATATTTTATCTTCGGAACAATCCAAGAAGAGGATCGGGTGATTCGGATCAATCCTTCGCTCGATCAAGCATTCGTGCCGCTGTGGTTTCTCCGCTACATCCTTTATCACGAAATGCTGCATTCGGTTGTCCCGGAAGAAGCGCTGGCCGGTGGACGCCGCCGCGTGCACACGGAGGAATTCAATCGGCGAGAGCGTCAGTACCCAAGCTATCGCCGCGCAAGGCGCTGGGAAGAAGACAACCTCGCGCGTTTCCTCCGCTAACCGCCTAGCGTTTTTGCGTAGCCGTCACGTCGCTCCCGGTATCAGACGGCGAGGGGGTCGTCGCTACGTTCTTTTTGATCAGATACCAGAGGGTGGTCGCGAGAAGGAGGGAGATCAACTTGGCCCGCCAGTTTTTCAGGATCAATCTCTTCATAGTCACTGTGCAATAAAATCTCCGAGATGCGTTGCCGGAACGTTTCCGGAGTGAAGTTGCGCTCAATGCGGCGGCGATGGCAAATCGAAATGGCGCCCGTCTCTTCTGAGACGACAATGGCAATAGCATCCGATTCCTCGGTAATTCCGAGCCCGGCGCGGTGCCGTAAACCAAGCGAACGGTCGAGTGTTTCCCGCTGGCTCACCGGAAAGATACATGCGGCCGCGACGATCCGGCCGTTGCGGACAATCACTCCTCCATCATGCAATGCCGCTTTCGGGTGAAATAAGGTTAACAAGAGTTCGACTGAAAACTCTGCGTCGATCGTCACGCCCGTTTCCTCATAAACGCGAATCGAGGTGTCACGCTCTATTGCGATCAGCGCGCCGAATTGTTTGTTTGCCAGTTGGGTAACAGCCTCGGCGATGTCATGCACCGTTTCACGCTTTTCGCTCGTTAGTGAAAAAATCGGATGCCCTCCCAGCGCGGCCAAGCCGCGGCGAAGTTCCGGCTGGAAAATGACGACCAAAGCGAAGCCCAAAAAGACCGAAAAGCCCCGGACCAGCCATCCGATAACGACCAGGTTGAGCAAAGTGGAGATGAGCGTGAGGGTGAGAAAAACGATCGCCAGTCCGGTTAAAACTTTCGCGCCGCGCGTCCCGCGGAAATAGAGGTAACCGTAGTAGATGCCGACGCTAAGGAGAATGACCTCGAACGCGCTGCGCCAACTCTTCAGAAACAGATGACTAATGTCCTGTATCATCATTATCTGGCGAGGACGGCTTCGGCTACGCGCAAAGCAGCCACGTTTTCTTTTACATCATGTACCCGAAATATCTCAGCGCCGCGTCCGCGAAGGAGCGCGGTCAGGCCGGCCGTGGCCGATACTCGTCCCGCCATCTCGGCGGATCGGGTTATTTTAGAGAGGAAAGATTTTCGAGAGACTCCGATGACGAGTGGGCGATCGTGAACCCGGATACGCTCGAGATTGCCGAGCAGTTCGAGGTTATGCGTCAGCGTTTTACCGAAACCGATTCCGGGATCAAACGCGATGGTCATGGGATCAATCCCGCACTCTAGGGCGCGGGCATATTGTTGTCGAAAAAAATCAGCCACCTCTGCGACGACGTCATCGTACTGCGGAGCGACCTGCATGGTGCGCGGCATTCCCTGCATATGCATGATGATGAAGGCAGGCGAGCGTTTCGCGACCAACGACATCATTCGATCGTCACCGCGCCCGCCGGTAACGTCGTTAATGATCGACGCTCCGGCATCGAATGCCGCCTCCGCCACTTCCGTTTTTGATGTGTCTATCGACAGGAAAATATCGAGCTTCGCTTTCAACTGTTCGAGGACTGGAATGACCCGGCCGGCTTCTTCTTCCACCGAAACAGGAACGGCGCCGGGACGGGTCGACTCCCCCCCGATATCGATGATGTGGGCGCCGTCCGCCGCCAATTGCAGACCGCGTTCCACCGCTTTTGCGATCGAGAAAAATTCACCGCCATCCGAAAACGAATCGGGAGTGATGTTCAACACGCCCATGATCATGGCGCGATGAGAAAGATCGATCTCGCGACCGGCAACTTTCCAGATCCGCCCACCCATATAAGTTGAGACTATCATAAGGGACGGCTTATTCGAAGCGTTCTCGACTGCTCGACTTCATTGCATGGACAATTCGCCCCAAATCGTGTCGTGTCTCGGCATGGATGAACACAGCCTTTCGCAACGCCTCCTGGCCTTGCTCAGGCAGCGCGATTACCGGCCGCTCGACAAGATCGAGATCGCGCGAAAACTTGGACTGAAGGCGAGCCAGCGCGTTGCTCTGAGAAAAGACCTGCACGATCTCGAGCACGCGGGCGAGATCGCGCGAATCCGTAAGAACCGTTACGTGCTCCCGGGAGAAGCGGATCTTGTCACCGGAACCTTGTCCATTCACCAGGCCGGCTATGGCTTTTTAGCGAACGAAAAGCCGGGACAACCGGACATTTTTGTCCCGGCCGAGAATACCGGAACGGCCATGCATGGCGACCGCGTGGTGGTGCGGATCAGCCGTGACGTTGTCCCGCGGCGGGGCAAGGACAAATCGGGCCGATCGGAGGGCCGCGTGATCCGCATTTTGGAGCGGGCGCATGACACAATTGTCGGCACCCTGCAGCAATCGAAAAATTTTTACTACGTAGTGCCGGACGATCCGCGGCTGGTTCACAACGTTTACGTTCAGGTTCCGGCAAAAGGGCAGCTCCCGCAGAAACCCATGCGCGGCGACAAGGTCGTGGCCCGCCTAATTTCTTGGGAATCCCGTCACGTCAATCCCGAGGGCGAGATTATCGAAGTGCTCGGTCCGGCCGAAGCGCCCGGGATCGATCTGCTTTCCATCGTCCGAAATTACCATCTTCCGACGGAGTTCCCAAAAAACGTGCTCGACGAAGCAGCCCGGATTCCACAGACGGTGCCGAGCGAGATGATTGAGGGGCGGGAAGATCTTCGTAACAAATTCATTGTCACGATTGATCCGGACGACGCGCGCGATTTCGATGATGCGATCAATGTCGAAAAGATCGGAGATAGCGGCTGGGAACTCGGTGTCCATATCGCGGACGTCGCCGCGTATGTGAAGCCGGACAGTGCCCTTGACCGCGAAGCGCGTCGCCGCGGGAACAGCGTTTACCTGCCGGATCGGGTGATACCGATGCTCCCGGAAGGCTTGAGTAATGGAGTTTGCAGTCTGAAACCCGACATCGATCGACTGACCCATTCAGTTTTCATTCAGTTCGACCGGAACGGGACCGTCAAAACCGCCCGCTTTGCCAGGACGGTGATTCGAAGCGCCCGGCGACTTACCTACAAACAGGCTTATGCTCTCTTGAAATCACCGCCCCAGGATGAATTAGGCGAGCGCTTGCATAGGTCCTGGGAGCTGGCGGCGTTGCTGCGCCGAAAACGATTCGAACATGGCTCACTCGATCTCGATTTCCCCGAAATCAAAGTGCGGCTGGACGACACCGGTAAACCGGTCCGCCTGGAACGAATCGAAAACGATGAATCACACCAGCTAATCGAAGAATTCATGCTCGCGGCGAACGAACTCGTCGCCCGAGAACTAAAAAAACGCTCGATCCCCACAATCTATCGGGTCCATGAAAATCCTGATCCGCAAAAGCTGGCGGAATACCGCGAACTGATCCTTAGCCACGATTATAAGGTAGGCGATCTGACTCAACGGTCCGAGCTGCAGCGTTTCCTCGCTTCCATTAAAGGGAAGCCGGAAGAACAGGCGCTCAAAATTGGTTTACTCAAAAGTTTGAAGCGGGCGCGTTACGTCCCGCAGCCACTGGGCCACTTTGGACTGGCCAAAACCAACTACCTGCATTTC
>JBEEGU010000222.1:0-5500 GCA_041167025.1 Verrucomicrobiota bacterium | reverse complement strand
AGCGCCAGGTAGAGACGCGCGATATCAAGCCCGGCGAGATTGATGCCATTATAAATCCCGTTGTGATTCGGATCGTTCGGAAACAGCGTATCGTGCCATCCTTCGAATTGATGGCTCAACATCAGGTTCATTTCCAAATGCAGATGGGCGCGCGCCTGGTTTAATCCCGTGCCGGTGTGACCCATCACGGCGATTGGCTGAGCGGCCTCGACTCGGTCACCGGGCCGGACCACGATCGAACTCAGGTGTCCGTACAAACTGTAATAGTTCGATCCATCCCAATGATGTTCGATTACGACATATCTGCCGTAATTGGAATATCCGGGCACGGTATTCGTGTGCACCACCTTGCCGGCCGCGACCGCGCGCACTTGATCGGTCGGCTCGCCCTGCGCGTCGCGTGACATCGGGCGGATGTCGATTCCTTCGTGGAAACGCGTGTAAACAATTCCGGCGCCGGTTTCAATCGGGTCACGCACGAAACCATACTGACCACCTTCCCAGGGCGTTGATTTCACCCCTTTGTAGTCGCGTTCGATGTACTGATAAAACTCCGGACCGCCGCCGTGAAAGAGAGCGTCGTTATCGGTGGGCAGCACCAATTCGAAACCCGGCGATTCCTTTCCGGCCATCGTCGCGAGACTTGACGCGATACCCGCGGCCAGCGTGATGATCAGACGTCGCTTCACGCACTAACGCTTGCGCTGGCCGATCAACCGCCAATCCTTCTTCATCAAATCGACATCGCTAGACGTCAGGCCCGTGGGAATGTACAATCGCCCATCGGATACGCGTTTGTCGATTTGAAGTTCAGTGATGGCGCGGCCATTAATGAAGACAAAAAGAAAGCCGCCGCGTCGTTCGACGCTCAAGGCGTCCAAGGCAAGGCGGCCATGCTCGTCGAGTTGAAAGAGTGCACCATATTGTCCTTTAGCGACCGGATACGGATAGAACGCAATCACATCCTGTTCGGTGAGTCGCGCCACCTTTTCGATGGCTACGGTTTTGCCGGAGAGCTGGGCCCGGACGGATGTGGAAAAGACTGCGGTGTCCTGCGGGTTCGCCTCCGCATGCACGCGCAACATGCAATGACGGCTTTTGCCAAAGGCGGCTGATGCCACGCACAATAGTAATAGAGTCGCGCCAAGCCTCTTCATGGGCGATTGATAAATGGTTTGACAGGATTTGCAACGTTTGCTGTTTAACCCGCTCATGAGATCCGGCATTATCTTGGTCGTTCTGGCCTGCATGATCGCAGGCAGCGCCATGGGTCAGCAGGCCCTACCTCAGCCCACGGCGCAGAAACGCGGATGGATGAGCCGGGTGATTCATCCGTTCTCTTCGACACGCACTCCTGCGTACAAGGATCCAAAACTCCGCGGGCTTGATCTCCAACTCCAGATATCGCCGCAACCGGTCAAGCTGTCGGAGACGCGACAAGTTGAGATTAAAGTGACCCTGACGAATAAATCGAAACGCGCAGTGGAACTTACGTTCCCAACTGATCAGCGGATCGAAATCTATTTGCTGAATTCAGCCGAGGCGATTCTGACGAAGTGGTCGGACAATCATGCGGTCACCGAGAAGCCTGAGAGCGTTCTTATCAATCCCGACGAGCATGTCGAATACGTGCAAATGATCGCGACGCGGGATCTCACATCCAACAAGGTATTCATCGCCGAAGTATTTTTTCCCAACTATCCGGAGCTGCGCGTGCGCCAGAAATTCCTGACTGAGTAGTAGGGACAAGAACTGGAGTGAAGGAGTAATGGAGTAGTGGACAACCCAGAGGAGTCAGTCTCATCACTCCATCACTCTATCACTCCATTAGTACTCTTCTCCGACTATCACAGCCATCCGCAGGGGCATAAGATCCAGCCATATTCCCAGGCGCTGTTGCAACCGTGGGTGGATCAGGCGCGAAAGATTGGATTACGCGACATCGCTTTCACCGATCACGATCGATATTACCCAGGGATCAATTTCGACGAAATCAATCGACTGCGCGAAAAGAACCCGGACATCAAAATCCGGGCTGGCATTGAACTCGACAACGATCCGGTGCATTCCCTCGCGGGGCGGGAATGGATTGAGCAAAACTGGGAACAACTCGATTTCGTGCTCGGGTCAGTTCACTTTCTGGATCGTGATGATGAGATGTTCGACGCCGTGCCGGCCGGCGCTGCTCAATTTGAAGGCCGCGACATCGACTCCATTTACGAGAATTATTTCCGCCGGGTGCGACATCTTGTTGCCGGCGGGCTGATCGATTGCCTGGCGCATCTCGATCTCGTCAAAATCCATGGTCACCGCGCGAATCGTGGTATCGAAGAAATCGCCGGTGAAACTCTGGACCTGATTCGCTCGAAGAACTTGGCGATTGAGCTCTCCACAGCTGGTTGGCGTAAACCGGTCAATGAATTGTATCCGAGCGATCCGATCATTCGTCTCGCGTTAGAGAAGGGGATCGCTTTTACAACGGCGTCCGACGCGCACTCGCACGTGCAGTTAGGCGAAAATTTTGCCCGGTTGGAAAAAAAGATGTCGGCTCTGGGTTTGCGCGAGGTGTCGGTTTATGAAAAACACAAACGCCAGACGCGCGTCCTTTGCACCATCTGATCCAGGTAGGGACGGCTCTCCGAGCTGTCCTCCGCATTCGTGGGACCGAGCCGAATAATTGTGCCCATCGCTCGCTATAAATCGCGCAATTGGTGGATCGGGTGCTCCGCGCGCGATGGTAACATTAAAGCGGCGAAGCGGCTCAAATTAGCGCCTCAAAGCGAAAGAATTTTAACATCGCCCGAGGAGCGGCCGATCCACCTTCCTGCATTCGTGATCTCCCGCCTTATGCAACATCTGACAGGTAGGGACGGCTCTCCGAGCTGTCCAGCTGCATCCAAAAGCGCAATCTACATTCCCAATCCCGGTATTCCCAAACCACCAGTAATCTTGGTCATCTCGGATTGAGCGAGGGCCTTGCCCTGTTCGATGGCTCCTTTGACCCCGCTCAAAACCACTTCCTCCAGAAACTCCACGTCATTAGGATCCACAATTTCCTTGTCGATCTTGATCGATACCACGTCGCCAGCGCCGTTCGCAACCACCTTGACCTTGCCGCCGCCGGCCTCCACTTCGACCGTTTTTTCCTCGAGCTCAGATTGGGTCTTCGCCATTTGCTCCTGCATCTTCTGCGCCTGCTTCATTAGCTTGTTCAGATTCATATCGGTCGCGGTTACGATTTAATTTCGCCTTTAAACATTTCCAGCGCTTCCTGGATCAAGGGGTCGTCTTTGAATTGTTCGCTCCGTGGGGCGGTTTGTTCCGGCGGTTTTTTGCTCGGTAGACCTTCTTTTGCCGTCAATTTTACTGTCCATTCCCGCCCACTAATTTCTTTCAGAAGAGTTTCGAGCTGCCGACGATTGCTTGTCGTAGCGAGAGTTTCAATCGCAGATTTTTCCTCCGGAGGATAACCCAGGCCGAAGTTGCGTCCTTCGACCCCGATGACGGTAAGAGAATCGACTAGAGTTCGTAAGAACCCGCGTGCCGGAATCTTGGAGCAAACTTGCTCCCAAATTTTGGATGGATCGATTGCCGCATCGCCAACAGCCGTTTCCTGCGTTGCCGCGGTTTTTTCCGGCTCACGTCGGGTTACGGTTGTTGTCGACACCTCCTTTTTTGGGACGGATCCTTTCGTCGAAGCCGGAGTGGCTTTCGCGGATAGAAGTTTCTGCGAAGGTTCTTTGCCCTCGCGCAATGCATTAAGGTTCTCAATCACTTCGTTCAATGTCACCTGACCGAGAGTTTGAACCGCACGGATAAGCGCTACTTCGAAGTGCAGTTTCTTGTTCGGCGCCCACTTCATCCGCCCTTCGGCCTCGGCAAATTGATCGATCAACTCCAGAAGACGATCCGTCTCGATCAGCTCGGCCTGGGCCGCGAGCGATTTTTGCAGGTCGGCATCGACATCGTCGCTGAGCGCGTCGGGCTTAACCTTGAACACGAGCAGATCACGCAGATACGAAATCAGGTCCGACATCAACTTCATCATGTCCTTGCCTGCTTCGCATTGGTCGTGCAGCAGTTGCACGGCGTCGGCGGTTTTGCCGCGCAAAATGTTTTCGGTGAAACCAGCCACGCTTTGCCTACTGGTGAAACCGAAGATGTTGAGAACATCCGCCTCAGCGATGTTTTCGCCGCAAAACGCTACCAATTGATCGAGCATCGATTCGGCATCACGCAGTCCCCCTTCGGCTCCGCGGGCGATAGCGTGAGCGGCTGCTGGTTCCAGTGTAATTTTCTCTTTTCCGGCGATGAACTGGAGATGTTGCGCGATTAAGTTTGCCGGGATGCGGTGAAGATCGAAGCGCTGGCAACGGCTGAGAATCGTGGCCAGCACTTTCTGCGGCTCCGTCGTGGCAAAAATGAATTTCACATGTGGTGGAGGCTCTTCCAGCGTCTTGAGCAATGCGTTGAAAGCTGCGGACGAGAGCATGTGAACTTCGTCGATCAGGTAAATTTTGTAACGACCTTTTGCCGGGGCGTAGCGCACGTTGTCACGGAGT
Organism: Verrucomicrobiota bacterium; assembly: GCA_041167025.1. Taxonomy (GTDB): domain Bacteria; phylum Verrucomicrobiota; class Verrucomicrobiia; order Chthoniobacterales; family UBA10450; genus DATFCK01. The sequence goes on along the minus strand of JBEEGU010000222.1, from coordinate 938 downwards.
TCGCGCACGTCCTCGACGCTATTATTGCTGGCGCCGTCAATCTCGATGACATCAAGGCTGTTGCCTCCGGCGATCTCCTGGCAGTTATCGCAAATACCACATGGCGTGATCGTCGGCCCGTGAATGCAATTGAGGGCTTTCGCCAAAATTCGCGCGGTCGAAGTTTTACCAACTCCGCGCGGACCGACGAAGAGATAGGCGTGGGCTAGACGGTTCTGCTCGACCGCGTTTTTGAGCGTGCGTGAGACATGAGTCTGGCCGACTAGATCATCAAAAGTCTGGGGCCGATACTTTCGCGCGAAAACCTGGTAGCTCACTCACACAATGTAGATGCGGTGAGCGTTTGGCGAAAACAGAAAAGAATGTAGACGCGGCTTCCAGCCGGGTCTGCTTTAAAATAGGAACCCCGCCGGTTTCCCGGCGGGGCCCTTTTCACTATCCGACCCGCTTTACGGGGTCATCGACAGGCAGCAGCTGCCGGGGCAGCACGAACCGCCGCCGCAGCAGTCTTCCTCACTCGACGACGAGATCGACGTAGCGCTCGTCAGCGTCATGAGGGCTGCAATTATGAGCAAATATTTCATAATTTCTCCTGTTAAGGTTTCTGTAATTCCCGGCTGTCTGAAACGCGCCGGGCCTTATCACTTAGGAGAACAACGTGCGCGGTGGTGGGGTAGGCGGGCGATCCATACGGTCGGCCGCAATGGAATCACCGGGGAAAACGGATTGAATTGTGAGGGCCGGCGCACACAAGTTTTCGGCAAAGGCGTAGAACAGGATCAATGCTGAGCAGGATGTGCTACAACAGCGATCCTGTTGTGTTTCCCTGCTCGCACATCCGCCGGGTTTATTTACAGAGCGCTGAACCAATTTCGCGCATTTCGTCATTTGTTCGCAGCAACTTTGCTTTTTTGCCGGGCGAATCATGCCCGGTTTGC
>JBEEGU010000221.1:0-5725 GCA_041167025.1 Verrucomicrobiota bacterium | reverse complement strand
CGACGGCCATGTTTCGCGTGAGTGGGGTGTTCAAAATTCTTCTGGAGATGAACAAACGCCCCGGCAGCTTGGATCAGACCCTTGAAAAAGCCGTCATCCTCGGAGTCTTGGTTCAGCCAAACTTGCTCAAGCACATCGTGCGCTTCGTAGTAACGTTGGTCGTTCCAACACTGAAAATAAGCGCGATAGAATGGATGGCTCACAATATTTCCGGACGGATCTGTCTCTCCGCCAACCAGCTGTGTGACCAGCCGTGAAATCCTCTCGCCTTTACTCATGAAGAGTTTTAATCTGGTCTCGGCTCAGATGATGGGCAAACGACTGATTCCCGCGAAGGAAACGTGGTCCGGGCTCGCCGCCCGCGAGGTTTTACAGCCAGGACGGCTGTGCCACGACAAACAATGACGGTCGCCGCTTTCCTAATTCTTCTGGTCGTTATTTCGATCCTGATATTCTTCTCGGCTCTTTTTTCCGGTCTCGAAACGGCTCTCTTCGCTCTAAAACCGCATCAACTAAAGCGGTTGGAGCAGCATCATCCGGCCCTGACGAATTTCATTCAATCATTCCGGGAAAATCCCCGTCGTATATTTAATCTCCTTCTGCTCGGCGATGTGCTCGTAAACGTCCCATTGGTGGTGCTCTGCCTTTTCGTCTTATGGGAAGGTCCATTTGCCGGCAAAGTGCCGCAATGGCTGGCCGCGTTGGTCATCTTTGCCATTGTTGTGCTTCTCTGCGATCTCGTTCCGAAATTGCTTGCGCTTTCCGCACCTTACCGTCTGTCCGCTATCGGCGCAGCAGCATTAAAGATATCAATGCCGCTGCTTGATCGGGTCGGCCATGGCCTGGAACGAGTGAGCACCGCGGTAGTCGATCGCCTCACTCCGTCCGGGCTGCAGACTCGTGCGCGGTTGAGTGATGAGGAATTAGAAACACTGGTCGAGATCGGCGAAGAAGAAGGTGCGCTGCACGAAGCCGAAGCCGAAATGATCCAGGAAATTATCAAGCTTGGAGACAAAACGGCCAAGGATTGCATGACACCGCGCGTCGATACGTTCACCCTGCCCGACAACTTGACGAACGAAGAAGCGATCGCGCTTCTGCGGGAAAAACGTCATCGCCGCGTTCCGGTCTACGTGGATACACCCGATCAGATTCTTGGAATCGTGGATGTGAAAATGTTCCTGCTCGATTCCTCCGACCATTACACCGAGCGATTGATCCTGCCTTCGTTCGTGCCGGAGACGATGCGCGCGGTCGATTTGCTCAAACTCTTTCTCACCCACACGCAGGGACTGGCCATCGTCGTCGACGAATTTGGCGGGACCGAGGGCATTATTACCTTATCCGATATTGTCGAAGAGATTTTGAGTGATGCCGTGCCGCGCGGAGATGTCGATCTTTACATCGAACCGCTTGAAGGCGGAAAATTCCTCGTGAGCGGAAACGCGCGCCTGGACGATTTGAGCGAGCATCTTGGTTTTGAAATCGAGGCAGAGGGAATCGACACCATCGGGGGATTTGTTTTCAATCGGCTCGGTTACCTGCCGCAATCCGGGGCACAGCTCGAAATTCCGCGCCTCGCTATCACAGTGCGACGCGCCGGCCGCAAGAGAATTGAAGAAATGTTGCTTGAAAAAACGAAGGCGATCGGTGCCAACGTTGTTTCAGCTAATGGGAGCGATGACGTATGATGATCGGGCTCATCATCGCCTGTTGCTGGATCATTTCGTTTTTCTTCAACGGCATCGAAAGCGGCTTGCTCGCCATCGATCCGGTTCGGCTGCGCCAAAACGTAAAGCGCGGCGTTCTGGCCGCGGTCAGACTGAATCGCCTTTTGCAGCGTCCAGAGCGCCTCCTCGTTACCGTTCTACTCGTCACGAATGCCGCGGACATTCTCGGTTTGTTGCTGCTGACGAGGCAGCTGGTTCGATCATTCGGCTATATCGGATTTTTCCTCGCTTTGTTAGTCGCGCTTCCGGTTTATCTATTTGTGCTCGGTGTTTTGCCAAAGTCGCTTTTCCGCCGATTCCCGTTTCGGGCATTGGCCAGACTGGCAGGGGTCCTTGAATTTGCGACAATTTTGCTCTGGCCGGTTCTCGAAATCGGGGGCCGTTTCGGTCGACTGTTACTGCCGCGACGGGCCCAACCGCGCCGGCTTTTCGCCGCGCGCGAAGAGCTGAAGCAGATCACAACGCAAAGCGAGCGTGAAGGTTCCATCACTGCGACGGAACGCGCGATGATTCATAATGTCGTCGATTTTCGCGGGGTTAGAGTTGGCGAGGTGATGGTCCCGTTGGCCAAGGTGTTTGCAGTGCAGCCCGAGACTTCGGTGCGAGAGGCTATCGAACTGAGCGCGACTTCCGGAGTCGAACGTCTGCCCGTAATCACGGCCGGCGGCGAACCGATCGGTTTGATCAATGTTCTCGATCTGCTCTTCGAAAAAAACGGAGGCAAACCTCTCAGTCATTACATGCGGCGAATTGTCGTCACCGACGAGCAGGAGGCTTCCTATCGAATCGTGCAACGGCTGCGCGCAGCTCGACTTGGATTGGCCGCAGTTTTGAATCGGCAACGCAAGGTTTCGGGGGTGGTGACGATTGAAGATCTGATTAGCCGGCTTGTCTCTTCGACCGAAGCGCGAACATAATTTCGCTACGATCAGACGGAGATCTAACTTTTCTCCGCAGATGTTTGCTGCCCGGTGAGAATACGCGCTGAATTTACCAAGGCTAGATGAGTAAACGCCTGCGGAAAATTCCCGAGCTGTCGCTTCGCAATCGGATCATATTCTTCGGAAAGCAGACCAAGATCGTTACGCAAAGTCAGCAGGCGCTCGAACATTTCTTTGGCATCCGCAGTTCGTCCGATCATGTGGAGGCCGTTGGCGAGCCAGAACGAGCAAGGCAAGAACGCGCCTTCCCGGCCGGGCAATCCGTCCACATGCTCATCGGTCCGATAGCGCAGAACGAAACCGTCGGAAAGCAACTCGCGCTCAATGGCTTCGATCGTTCCTCGGACACGAGGATCGCTCGGCGGAAGAAAACCGACCCGCGGCATCATGAGCAAACTTGCGTCGAGGGCCTCGGATCCGTAAAACTGGGTGAAGGCATTTTTCCCCCGGTTATATCCCCGTTCGCAAACTTCGCGGTGAATTTGATCGCGAATCTTTTCCCAGCGCCTAATGTGTTCATCGGTTGCGCCATTACGGGCCTGCGCAAGCTTAATGCCGCGATCGAACGCCACCCATGCCATCATTTTCGAATGCGTGAATTGTTTCCGGCCGCCACGGACTTCCCAGATTCCCTCATCCGGCTGATCCCAGTTCGATTCGAGAAACCTGATCAGCTCCACTTGGAGACGCCAGTCTGATTCGTCGGTCTTGAGCCCGGCCATGTGCGACTCGTGCATCGAAAAGATCACCTCACCAAAAACATCGAGTTGAAATTGATTCGAGGCCGCGTTCCCGACTCGGACTGGCTTGGAATTTTCGTAACCTGACAGCCACGGAATCTCGCGCTCCTCGAGCCGACGCTCTCCTTGCACTCCGTACATGATCTGCATTTGGGAACCCGCACCGGCGATTGCGCGCAAAAGCCATTCGCGCCAGGATTTCGCCTCATCGCGGTAGCCCACCTGCATAAGCGTAATCAGTGTGAACGTCGCGTCGCGCAACCAACAGTAGCGGTAATCCCAGTTGCGCACGCCGCCGATTTCTTCCGGAAGCGACGTTGTTAACGCGGCAACGAGGCCTCCAGTTGGCGCGTAGGTAAGACCTTTCAGGACGAGAAGCGAGCGGGTGACTGCTTCACTCCAGGGACCGGAATAGCGACATTGTCCGGCCCAGCTATTCCAAAACGTTTCCGTTTCCGCCAAAGCATGTTCGGCGTCGATCGCGCGCGGCGGCTCTTCATGCGACAAAAACCAGGTTAGAACAAACGGCAGGCGCTCACCCTGCTTGACGGTAAAGTCGGCCACGGTCGTCAAGTCTTTGCCCTGCGTCTCGATCGGCGTGCGCAAGATCAACCCGTTCGGCCCGGCAATGGCCGCGATTCCCCCGCTGACTTTTCTTACCCAAGGGATGATCAGCCCGTACTCGAATCGGATAATTAATTCCATTCGCATGCGAACTTCGCCGCTTAATCCCTCGACGATGCGAACGATGTCGGGGTTCTTGCCTCGTGGCGGCATGAAATCAATCAGCCGAACCGTTCCACTCTTTGTCGTAATCTCAGTTTCGAGAACCAGACTTTCTCCGCGATATCGCCGAGTTAGCTTATCGATCTCTTCTTCCGGCGAAAAGAACCAGCAACCGTTCTTCTTTTCTCCCAGGAGCGACGCGAAACAGGCCTCGGAGTCAAATCGCGGAAGACAGAGCCAATCGATGCACCCTTCGCGGCTAACGAGCGCGCCACTCTGGGTATCGCTGAGGAAAGCGTAGTCCTCAATCTTCGCGGGTGATTCTTTCATATCCGAATTAAACCACAGCCGAGATTTAAAACACTGTTTGCAATTAGCACCAAGAATCCCATGAATCGCCGCAAACTGCTTTCGTGCTATCTAGCACTGCTCGGCTTAATTCGTTCTCGCCATTCCGCTGGCGACAAATTGTAACCACGCTGCAGATTCGCCCAAGCAAGTCCTATATCATAGCCATAGCTAATGGTAATGACGACGCGATCTTTCCGGATAGCATCTGGATAATTTTCGAAGATAACTTGAGCCATTTTCGCGGCGAAAGCGTCGTAATCATCAATTCGCCTGGCACTGTGGATTGTTGCCACCAAATAAGTACTATTCTGCTTTCCCCCTGTCCCCCAGAAAACAGTGGTTCCGGCATTCAACGCAGCCGCACGAACATCAGGTTGGGCAACCAAGTCCTTCTGCAACGTCAACAATTCTCGGAAGGGCGTCTTGTCCGCCAGTGGCCGCAACAAGAACGGAGCGACTATCGATGCCGAGAATAACAGAATGACAACGACATAATGACCTGGCCAAGTTCTCCGTTTCTCGACGCTGCTGAAACCTGCTGCCTTAATCACGTACGTGCCAGCGATCAGATCGTGCAAGGAGCGACGGTTCCGGCGATTAAAAACGAACAAATAAACGATGGAGAGACCCATTCCAAAGACCACAACGCTCGTCGCCACGGCAACCCATCCGGTTAAAATTTGGGGAGAAATCAATGCGCCGTTTAGAAAGTAAGGCGCTCCCAGGACCGAATAGCGCAGAAACGACCTGGGACATGAAATAAGTGCGTCGTGCGAATCGACAACTCGAATCCCCATTATCCACTTGCCCAGCGTTTGTCCGCGCGAAAGCGAACTATTTCCGATGCCGAAATACAAAAGCGCTACACCAAATCCCAGTGGACGTCCCCAAACACCGAGGTTCGCAAATGTATCGAAAAGGAAGATACCCAAAACAAATGCCGGAAGCCCAAGAATGGTCGTGTCGATGAGAAATGCGCACAGCCGCCTCCAAAAGCCGGCCACTCCGTTCTGTTGTTTATCAATGGGAGGAGATGGAAGAAGTGGCGGAGGCAGCGGCTCGTCCATAAGTCATCAAACAATACAACACCCGGTGTCCGGGCTAGTCCATTGTCGAGGCGGCGGCCTAACCATTTTTTGTCGCACGCTCGCCGGCAAGATTGGCAATACCCTCACGCGTTAACCGAAAGACGGTCCATTCGTCCATCGGCTTCGCTCCGAGCTTGCGATAGAATTGA